>JAJYUX010000093.1:5089-5669 GCA_021792315.1 archaeon | reverse complement strand
ATTATCTTTTCTTTCTAGATTCAGATCAAATAGTGCCATCGACTTTCATCGAGGAATGTAATTCACTCATTAACAACTGTGGTAGCGAAGTCATCGGTTACAAACAGCTGTTCGTTTCAGAATTTGATTTCAACGTAATGTCTCCGTGTGAATATCTCAGGAATATAGAATCATTGTTAGGGAGAGAACCATCAGACGGGATCTATCTCTATTCCCGTAGATTGATTGGTACCGGTCGATACGAGGAGGATATCCCTGTCATGGGGATGGAAGATTACTTTTTCAGGAAGAAAGTTCTTGCGAAGAAACCAAAGATAGGATATACTCGAACTCCCCTACTGCATTATCATGATTCAACATTTAGATGGTTCATCAGGAGATCATATAACTACGGTACCACATTCAGAAGAACAATAAGGATTGATTTCAGAAAGTCAAGTGCAGTGAATGATTATCTTATCTTTACCAAGTCGCAAACAGATTCGAAAATTAAATTACCGTTCAAACCAATTGCATTGCTATTTCCTTTCTTCCTCCTCTTGAAGTATGCTGCTTTCGGCTTAGGTTTTCTAATCTCGTA
>JAJYUX010000093.1:0-5079 GCA_021792315.1 archaeon | reverse complement strand
CTGCAATACTTCTTGACAGGGACGGCGTGATATGCTACGAGAGAACAGATTATGTCAAGAGCATATCAGAGTTCAAGTTCATCGAAGGTTCGCTTGAAGCACTTCGGAGATTAAGTAAGTTTGGTTATCCAATCATAGTTATAACGAATCAATCAGTTGTTGGAAGAGGAATAATCTCGGAGGCAGACTTGATAAAAATACACTCCTATATGAGTTCGAGAGTAAGGGAGGAAGGCTCAGAGATTCAAGCAATTTTTTACTGCCCGCATAGACCGGATCAGAACTGCGAATGCAGAAAACCCAAGACACTTTTGTTCAAGCAGGCTGAGGAGAAGTTCCAGATTTCATTGAAAGATTCGTGGTTCATAGGCGACAAGCCTTCTGACGAGGAGGCTGGAAGGGCTGCTGGTTGTAAGACTGTGATCGTAGATTCCAATAAACCGAACGCATTGCTTGGGGCCGCTAGTCGCATCGTTTCACAATATCAGGAGAAAGTGGCTTAATTTGAAAGTGGATACCGCTGTAATACTGGCCGGTGGACTCGGTACCAGGCTTAGAAGCGTGGTGTCTGACAGGCCGAAGCCGATGGCAAATGTGGGTAACAGGCCTTTTCTGCAATATCTGGTTGACAGACTCACGTCTAGCGGTTTTTCCAATATCATAATCTGCGTCTCTTATATGAAAGACAAGATAATAGATTACTTTGGACGATATGACGCTCGCATAAGGTTCTCGGTTGAAGAGGAGCCACTTGGAACTGCTGGAGCCTTGAAGAACGCAGAAAATCTACTGCCAGAGCAATTCATCGTCTTGAACGGAGACTCATTCACGCCTATTAGTTATAGCGAACTTGTTTCGTTTCACAAGAAGAATGATGCAAAGGTTACAATTGCCCTATCTCGAAGCAATGAGACAAGGTATGGAAGAGTAATACTAGAAGGAAACAAGATATCGGGTTTTGTTGAAAAAGGCAGTACGAGCTCATCAGACTTTGTGAATGCCGGAGTTTACGCAATAGAGAAGGGCGTACTGAACTATATTCCAAATGGTATTACTTACTCTCTTGAGAAAGAGCTTTTCCCAGAACTGATCAAGAAATCTGTTTTCATGTTAGGATTTGATTCAGGAGTTGGATTCATCGATATGGGAGATCCCAGCTCCTACGCCATGTTACAAAGAGATCCTGAGGTGTGGTTGAAGCAATGATCGTTAGAGCAAGAGCACCTCTAAGGATAAGTTTCGCCGGGGGAGGAACCGATGTATCGCCATATTTTGAGAAGTACGGTGGCATGGTGCTCAGCACGACGATAGACAGATACGCATACTGCACAGTTGCAAGCTCGGATAATGGTTACTCGCTACGTTCTGCAGACCTTGAGATCGACGAATACTATTCCGACCTTGGAAACATACAGTACAATGGAAAACTGGATCTGGCTAAAGCTGTTGTAAAGACCGTTTGCGGTGGAAACAATCACAAGTTGGAGCTATCATTGCTCTCCGAGGCTCCCCCTGGTTCTGGGCTAGGATCGTCTTCCGCGCTGATGGTTGCAATAATAAAGGGGGTGGTTGATTTTCTTGGAGTGAACTCTAACAGTTACTCGATTGCTCAGTTAGCTTACAAGCTTGAGAGAGAGGAGCTTTCAATCAAGGGAGGATACCAGGATCAATATGCTTCAACATTTGGCGGATTCAATTTCATAGAACTGAACGGAAAAGGAACAACAGTCAACCCGCTAAGAGTAAGAGATGAGATTCTTCGAGAACTACTTGCTAGCTTGGTTCTGATTGATACTGGAAAGAGCAGACTCTCTTCCCACATACTTGAGAGACAGATCGACTCTTACAGGAAGGAAACGGTGGATGTCATGGAAGCGCTTGCGAAAATAAAAGAGATAACTTTGGAGGCAAAGAGCGCGCTATTGAGGGGAGATCTTGCAAGGTTTGGAGAGCTCTTGGGCGAGGAATGGAGCTGCAAGAAACTGCTCGATAAAAATATATCAAATCAAGAAATCGAAGCGATTTACAAGGGATCTATCGCGAATGGTGCATTAGGCGGGAAGGTTCTTGGTGCTGGCAATGGTGGTCACATGCTATTTTTTACCGATATCAGAAAGAGGAAAGCTCTGACAAAGTACTTGGTTTCCAACGGTTATGAACCAGTTCCTTTCAACTTCGATGTGTACGGAGCGGTCTCTTGGAAAGTGGACAAAGATGGTGTTATGACTTGAACGAAGAAGAGATCATTAAAGCTATAGATGAAAGTATTAGGACGAAAGAACTACTCAAAAGAGAAGCTGACAAGATTTTGAGAGCTGCGATGATGGCGGTAGACTGCCTGAAGAATGAAGGGAAAATAGTCCTATTCGGGAATGGCGGTAGTGCTGCGGATGCTCAACATATAGCAGCCGAGTTCACTGGCAAATATTTGATAGTTAGAAAGGCTTTGCCTGCGATCGCGTTGACGACTAATACTTCTTCACTAACCGCTATCAGCAATGATTACAGCTATGAACATGTTTTCGAAAGACAAGTAGAGGCCCTCTGCACACTCAAGGACCTTGTTATTGGGATAAGCACTAGTGGCAACTCCCCAAATGTATTACTGGGAATAGAAGCGGCCAAGAAGATTGGCTCAAGAACAGTAGGGCTTACTGGCAAGACTGGAGGAAAACTTGCAGAGCTGGCAGAACTTGCTATCAGAGTCCCATCCAATTCTACTCCAAGGATTCAGGAATCACACATTTTGATTGGTCATGTTGTGTGCGGACTAGTAGATCGCGAGATGGTTCATGATACATCTGGACTCTAATGCTGTAGGTTCTGCTAGCAATGGAGCAAGTCATACGGTGGCGGGACAGCCATTTTCTATCATGTATCGCAGAACAGATCCATCAATACCATTCGAAGGTGAAACTTCGATAAAAACGTGGAACCTCAATAAGATGCAATTAACAGCCAACTCGCCATTCAAACTGGCATCACTTTTGCTGAGATTGGGTCTTTGGGAGATTGCCGATAGTCTTAGCACTGCCGTATTGCTTAACTACTCTCTTTACTGAGGCGAAATGCAGCAAATGTCCCGAGCCTTTCGAACGGAACGACAGGAGCACCCACGCAAGCTACTAGTCCGCAATAAATGCATCGAAATGTGTAAAGGTAGTAATTTGATAATTCTTGAAATAGGCGCTGCTGACTGTTCATTCAGTAGGTCGATTGGTGAGATACTGAAAACTCAGAATCTCTTTGCAGTTGACGTCATCATGCCCAATGATACATCAGGAATTCGGTTCCTTCAGCTAGATCTGAATGAAAATGACTTACCATTAGACGACAACAAATTTGACTTGATCATTGCAATAGAAGTCTTAGAGCATTTGTACGACCCTGATCGCCTCTTTAGAGAAGTCAAGAGAGTCCTCAAAGACGATGGTTTGTTTATGCTTACTACTCCAAATCTATCAGCGTTTATAAATCGGATCGCTTTGTTATTTGGCTATCAGCCTTTTGGAACTAATACTTCAACACAGAGAAATTTTGGAAAAATACACGGAACGGAAGAAGAAGTGTGTTCAAGATACGGCCATAATCGAGTATTCACATACAAAGCCTTACGCGAGTTCGCAGATTACTACGACTTCAAGATCATTGAGCATCTTGGAGTGCATGAGCCTGCAATCACCGGAGTCTTGGGCGGCTTTGACAAACTCATATCTAAGAAAGCTTCACTTGCTTTCGATCAGTTCATGGTTCTGCAAAAAGACGGCAGGTACTAGACTCTCCGTAAGCTGGATCATATCAAGATTGCAACATTCCACCACATCAGGAAATCGACAATCGAGTTTTACTTCCATACTCGATATTGTTGGTTTCCGATGACATGCTTCAAGACGCGTCACAGGTTAGATGTTTTGTGAGAATCTCCATAATTTCGCCTTTTGCCTATCCTCCTTATAGAGGTGGTATAGAATACGAAACTTACCATCTCGCACGTGAATGGATCAGTGAAGGCCATGAGGTTAATATTATCACTTCGAAGAAACTTGGAGGAGGTGCCTACAACGTGATGATCGATGGAATTCGCTACATTAGGATTCCTTGTGCTGGCTCGTCTAGACTGACTATACCCATTTTACTTTCGCGAACTGTGTATCGCGCAATCGACAATTCGGATATAATTTACGTTAAGGGGCTTATGACGGCATTCTCGATCATTTTGAACACTTACGCTGCTCTAAGACGAAAAACATACGTCGTACATATTCACAATGAAGCAGTTTCAGGTGGTAAGTTGATCAGGAGATTGTTGATTCGGACTTTCGATTTCCTCTCGCGGTTTATTGTTGAGCGAGCAACACTACTGCAAGGAGAAACCAAACTTGACATCCGCTATTATGAATCCAAAGTACTAGATGGTAACAAGTTTCTCATATTGCCTCCCGGTCTATCAAATGAATTGTTCTCAACAACAAACACTAGGAAATTCGGCAGAGACGCTATGCACCTTGATGAAAAGTGCACGATGATTTTGTTTCTAGGAAGATTAGATCCCCTCAAAGGCACGGAAGTAGCCTTCGAAGCATTTGTGGATGTTGTCAAGAGGAGAAATTCAAATCTCATGCTGGTACTTGCTGGATCGGAGACTATGAGCACACGACATCTTTCGGAACGCATAGGAAAGGCAGGTCTGTCAAAGCAAATTCAATTATTCCCTAATGTCACCGAGTATCAGAAGACATGGCTATATGACGCTGCTGACATTGTCGTAATTCCCAGTTTATTCGACTACGTTGAAGCATTTTCGCTAACGTTAAGTGAATCCTGGTTAAGGAGAAGACCAGTCATCGCCTCACGTGTAGGGGCTTTATCTTTTCGAATTAGGCACGGAGTGAATGGATTATTAGTCTCTCCAGGATCAGTAAAGGAACTAGCCGATGCTATAGAGAGGCTTCTAGATGATACTAATCTGCGAAGAGCTATTAGCGAAGGGCCACATGAGGAAATTCGTTCTTGGAGTGAATCTGCTGAAGTCTTAGCTTCAGTCTTTAGGAAACTTGTGAAACGTACAAACTCTCGTAT
>JAJYUX010000009.1:4099-27628 GCA_021792315.1 archaeon | reverse complement strand
TACTCTGATAGTAATTTCTGCCAAATTCTTAAATTCAAAACGATCTCTTTCGAAAGATCTGACCATAACGAGTGAGAAGGGTGGAGGAAAGGACCAAGGATCGACTGGTAATTGCTGCAATAATATTGGTTCTTTTGCTTCTGATGTCTCTGATGGCAATTAATCTGGATAGATTCGGGTCGCCAACATCATCGAATTTAGGCGTGGGATCGGGTATCCCGCAGTTCTTTTCCAGTCAGGTTGGCACGCTGGTCGTGTTGACGGAATCCAATTTCGCATTTGCATCAAATGTTTCGCAACTCACGCGGTTCGCTAGTCAACCGCTAACAGGAGTTTACGTTTCAATTACTGACACGCAATCTGGTTCGACCGTCTCGACCGTCTTTTCGAATCTAACAAATTCGAACGGGAACCTTACTCTCCGACTACCTGCTGGCAAATACGAAGTTCGCTTTGTAGACTGGCGATTGAATTTCTCGAGTGTCAGTGCGGAAGTATTCAAGGGAAGAATAACTCACGTCGAAGCTTTTCTCAATGCTACCGGATGTTCAGCTTTAGACTTCACCATATTTGATCCAGATTCTTCCAATTGGGTAATGGGTTGGGAGCAGTTGTACATGCGCGTGCCAAGTAACGTGGCGGCTGATTCGACTACGTCAAGTCTCTATTTGGAGTTAGATGACAGTCCATTGGTTGCTACACTGGAAGATAGCAACCTTACTTCCCTAATTCCGGTCACTAACTTAGATAGTCTTGGAGCCCTGGATTCCCAATGGTTGTTGATACAAGTTGCTTTCTCCGTGCCGATAGAGAACGTTAGTGCACTTCAACTTCTTTCTTTGAACGTCTCATATAGGGTGGAAACAAACTGATGGACTCGTTCGAATATTATTTAGTGATCGTAAACCTGATTGTATACTCATTACTTGTGCTTGTGCTCTGGAGACCGACAAATGAGATCCCAGAAAATCTGACGCTTGAGCAAGCGTTTGCTTTTCTTGAAGATTATCTGAAACGATATTATCCAAGTTTGAAAGAGGGGTACACTTGGCAGGAAGTTGTTTCAAATTTGAAATCTGCAAGTCCGGCGATCAATCAGATCGACTGGGGTATCTTGGAGGAATCTCTCAATAGATATGAGGCGTTCAAGTACGGAGGGATCAGCTACGGCCGTGTCGATACCAGTATGGTGATCCGCTTGGCTCAGAAATTGAAGAAGCGTGAGAAAGCTGTTAGCTGAGTTAA
This sequence comes from archaeon, assembly GCA_021792315.1. The sequence goes on along the minus strand of JAJYUX010000009.1, from coordinate 26,383 downwards.
AAGTCAGAGTCCTCGAGGAAATAGGCGAAGTCGTTGTTGGACGGGAGGGCGAGGCCTCGATGCTGCTGACCTGCCTCTTGGCTCGCGGCCACGTTCTGCTCGAGGGAGTGCCGGGGGTATCAAAAACTTTGCTTGCGCGTGCTTTCTCGAATTGTCTGGGTCTTAAGTTCAGAAGAGTTCAATTTACTCCTGACATGCTTCCACTTGACATTATTGGAGGTTTCATCTTCAATATGAAGACGCGAGAATTCGATTTTAAGGAAGGAGCTGTTTTTACCAACATTCTGCTCGCGGATGAAATCAATAGGGCAGCGCCGAAAGTGCAGAGTGCTCTTCTTGAGGCGATGCAGGAACTACAAGTTACAGTGGAAGGTCACACCTCTACACTTCCTTTTCCATTCATGGTGATTGCGACTCAAAACCCGGCAGACTTCGAAGGAGTCTGTCCATTACCAGAGAACGAGAAAGACAGGTTCACAATGCGCATCGGCTTCAACTATCCATCCCATGCTGTCGAAATGGAGATTCTGAAACGGAACCTCTCGGAATTGGATGTCAACGTGATCCAGCCGATACTCAAATCTAATGAACTTCAGGAATCTTTCAAAATTGTCGAAAGTGAAAGTTTCCGATGATATCCTACATTACATTGCTAGGATCGCGGGAGAAACTAGATCTGACGAGAGGATTAGTCTCGGAGCCAGCCCGAGGGCTATAGTGCAGCTAATGCAGATTTCTAGAGCCAGTGCGGCCTTAGACGGAAGGGATTTTGTAACTCCTGACGATATGAAGAAACTCGCCAAGGTGTCGCTCTCACACAGAATAAGGCTTGACAGATCGGCCTCGCTCAGAGGATTGGTTTCTGGTACGGAATCAGTAGTTGATAAAGTCTTGGATGCAGTGAGACCTCCAAGGTGAAAGTGACTAGTAGGGGGAAAGAATTTCTCTGGGCAACAATCGCGGGTTCCGTTGTTGCTACAGCACTCGACGTAAGAATTGTCTTAGCCCTATGCCTTAGTCTTATCTTCACTGCTCTAATCGCAGAAACCATTCTTAAGTCCTCTCAAGAAGACCTGAAGATCGAACCAGAGTTATCACACGTTTCCTGTTTCAAAGGTCAGAATAGTTTCTGCAATTTGCTGGTCCGCAAAGGAAAACACAGATTTGTCAATGTGTCGATATTGAAATTGGTTCCGCCTCACGGCGTAGAAACAGAATCACAAATAAATGACGGTCAGTCGTTTCAATTAAGATTCCAACCAAGATATGCTGGGAGATTCTATGGCTTGTCGGCTCAATTTGTCTTGGTCGATGCGCTTCAACTGTTTACCAAAAAGATCGAATTTGCTGCGAATGACTTCTACGTTGATTGTTATCCTTCGTCCATACTCAAAGATATCAAAACCGCTAGACCACTTTCAGTCTCGCTGGGAGAACTACAGGGTCTCACGCACGGAGCTGGTTCTGAATTCTACGCGGTAGATGAGTACGCAGGCATCACAGAAAAGAAAGATATCTTCTGGAAACGGGTAGCTTCGATGCCAGACGAAAGACTCTTAGTAAAGATGCGGGTTGCGAACATTCAGAAAAGCATCTCTATCGCTCTTGTCAATGCAAGCGAAAGGAGTCAGGAATATTTTGAGTGGATTGATGCTGTTTGTGAGGGCGTAGGATCGCTTGGCAAAGCCGCGTTGCAGATCGGGCGTGACGTAGAGCTGAAATTTCATGACGGAGGAAAAATAATAGTCGTCCATGTCAGTGATCTGCGCGAACTGTTAGAAGGAATAATGGAGATGTCTGCTTCTGTCTGCTTCTCCTCCCTCGTCAATTGATGAAATTCCTGCGCTCTTGGCTGAGAGTGACATTTTAGTCACTGGTTTCAAAGAGATTCAGAATGTGAATGTAGCTGCTGAACTCCGCTCAAAACTGACATTGTTGATCAAAGACATCGGAATCACGGCATCCAACATAAGCGAATTTGCCATCATATACGATTCAAATCAAAATCTGAATGCGCTCTTGAACAGAGTGGTGGGTATATGAGAAAAATCTCAATCAGGACGCTGTCCACCGGGGCTGTATCTGCTAGTCTTCTGACAATTTTTCTGACATATTTGATTCAGCTGGTTTCCAGAGCCGACTGGGATCAGCTTTCAACGCTTGAACTCATCATATTCTCCACAATGATTCTAAGAGTGTTGTTGTTGGTTCTTGCTCTAACTCGATTGATCAAGGTGCAACCCTTGTACGCTGTGGTGCTTCTCTCACTTGAGGTCTTTATCATACCTTTCCTAGCATTGGTCTCTTTGCTCACTGGCGACCGAATCTATACAGAATGGTTAGTCACTGTACTAACTACCTGGTTAGCAACTGCATCCATTGTACTCTCACCTCTCGCCCTCTATGAATTGGCTGCGGGAATGTTAAAGGCAACGTCGCTAGCCGGCACATTGGTAATAGGGACCTTGGAGATGGGAGGGTTGCTTTATCTCTCGGAGATCATTCCAAGTATTGCTTCAAGGATACAGGGATTATCGGATTTAGGTGCTCTTATCGTGCAGGGGAATCCTCAAATATCATCACCCACACTCAAGGATAGCTCAAATATTGCGGCGCTTGTCAGTATCATCATATTCAGCGTCGGAATGTTGCTTTATTTTTCTCTCGGCGCTCGCGCCCATCCAACTCAAGTAAAGGTTTCGGATACGCTGCTCGTCACTCTTGGGGGAGTGATAACCACGATTCTGTGGGCATTCTATATCATGCTCGTCAGCGTCAATGTATTATTCGTATTCACAGTGCCCACAGTCGCTTGTGCAGCTATTATGTGGGGGATGACTCTTGAGAGATAGGACGCACAACTTCCTCTTAATTGCAGCTGCTGTTTCAATGTGTTTCGTCGTGGCAAGTCAGAATTTCTCACTATATCCAGTTGCAGGAATTAACCAGTCTATCGCCGACTATGTGGAGTTAGGATATAGTCCGAGCACTATGCCCTCTCTGAGTCAAGGTACTCCCGTTTACTCGCCGGGAGACTCATTATGGATACTTTCAAATTCTCAATATGTCGCGAGTGCTCAGTTGATATCTCCGCGAGGGTCTTCCGTAGCAAATCTGCCTCTCAGAGCAGAAAGTGTTTCACTAATCTACTCCTTCTCCCAGAACGATCAAGAAGGAGACTGAACGCTGGATCTGACCTTCACTACTTCATAGTTCTATTCAGCAGAAATTCCATTTGTAGATCCATCTACCTATAACGCAAATGTGCACCTTTCGAATTTCTCTTTACAACAGGGCGAGCTGAACCTTGGTTTTACTATGCCTCCGGGCAATGCCTATGATTTGGACGCTTGCCTTGCTTCAGCTGATGTCAATTCAACAATAGCAGTTCCAATTCCTTCAAGTTTGGGTAATGGGGAAATGTTATTGAATACAACAATTTCCAACGCGACAGTGTCAATCAAAGGATTGACAAGTGAGCCATTTTCCTTCTGGTATCAGATGAATCACTTGTATTCTTACTCTGGAAACGCCACGGGTGAACTCATTTCTCGGAATCTCGTCGCCTTAAGCTCTAACGCTGCACTGTTCACGAGCATTGCCCCTAGGAATGTAGCGCTAATTAACAACACATCAATTCGTCCGGGTCGTTATCAAGTTAATGCGTATTTCGACGGAGGCGGGGGCTATTTGTCGAGCAGACAAATACACTTTTACTAAACAACCACAGATGGCTCTGGCTCGGTGGATGCAATTCAGTGCCGATATTAGGATCGTCTTTTACTGCAAAAAGCGACCTAACGGCGGAGCGCAGCGGATGGCCGACGGCTCTCTATATTATGTATGAATACAGTGGCGTTGATTCCTACACAACATTGGCATTGAATCTCAACATCACTCGCGTCCAACTTTTCACTCAACTCGGAAATGAATCAGCCTCCTACTTGACTCTGACCTTGAAAGAGAATCCGAACATCCTTGCTGCAAACTATTACAATGGAGCTCTCTACCTCTTAGGGCGGAATTTTCCGTTAACATTGAAGATCACCACCTTGTTTGGACAGGCTCAATTACAAACCCAGACAGTCACGATCGCCGAACCCTTTACAGATAATCGATTGCTCGTGCCTGTCGGAGCATTGAGTGTGAAGTCTACTCTCGACTCGAATCCAGTTTATGGCACGAATATTCTGATACAGAACAAGTTTGGAGGAGAGACAACAGCGGTCTCTGGTCTAGATGGCCTGAAAACGGTCTATCCCGTCTGGTCAGTACAATGTTACCCTGTCTTATGAAGGGCAGTCTTTGTCGCAAAGCGTTGTGATCGCCACAGGCGAACAATCCACACTGAAATTTCCGTTTGTTCAGACCAGTCCGGTTGATTACGTTGGATATCTGTTGGTCTCGACTCTGATTATTGGTATTATACGCAATTTGTGGTTTTGGCTAATCAGACCAAAACAGAAGCTATAATGATCGAATGTCCTAGTGAGGGTTCCTTGGGACAACTTGGACAAGTCTTTTGTACCTTGTGGCTGGTAAAAGAGATGACGACGATGAGGAATCAGAGTTAATTCTGAATAACCTAAGAAATGTGGAGAAGGCATTTGTCCGAGTCGTCACATAGGAAATGTCTTTCGAGTTGATATTCGAAAATTCTTAAATCATGTACATCACTAGACAATGACGACTACGTATCTGGCGGTGAAGCTCGCCATTAACCGTTCAGCAATGAGCCAATAGCTTCTACCTGAAACGAAAATGGCGAGTGGGAAGAATAGATGCCAGTTTGGAAATTTGATTTGCTTTACCTCGTGATCGGGGCAATAGCGGGAGCATACCTAAGATACAGGATGGGGAATGAAACACTCCATCTATTTGGCATACCTGTCACGATACTGCTGATCAATGTCATTGGCTGTTTTGTACTCGGTCTGAGCATGACGGCGATTTCTAAACTGGGACTCGGGCAAAACTATATCATTTTGCTCGGAATAGGTTTTTGCGGATCATTTACAACAATGTCTTCCTTTGCGTTCGAGGCTACTGGTCTTTTGGACAATGGCCAGCTGCTATTAGGGCTTGTAGACGTTGGCTTGAATGTTGGTCTGTCCATGGCAGCGATACTCGCGGGCCGAGCTCTGGTCGTGACACTCTCGAACATAATCTAGATAATGGGATAACCAGATGATTATGGAGAGGACGACTTTGAAGATCGGGCTTCTGACTGTGCTCTGTTTCTAGACTAATCTCCCACAGAAGCGATAGAACATTGGGTAAATACCTATTACCCATCTTGTTAGTGAGAAATCAACTACTTGCGAATCCCTCAAGATAAGGGATTTGACCCCCTCACTATTCGATTGTATAGACAAGGCACTAGTTTCGGCTATAGGGAGGAGGCGGTTCCAACATTTTACTACTATGTGTGTGAAGCACATGGGTTCCAAGAAAAAGAATTGCCTCAAAGACCAATTGAAACAGTTCAATACTTGAGGAACATGCTAGGAGAAGTAGCCTTTCAAAGTTTGGAAAGACCAATTGTGACTCAGATAAGAGAGACATTCGAAATTGATGAAGACGTGGATGATCTACCAATGGCGTTCGAACTGGCAAAACGAAATTTCTTACGAGCCTCATTGTGAACCGCGAGTTAACACGAACAAGATCCCCTGCACGATAGGGCCCGACGGTTAACATAAACAAATTCCAGCTTTGGGGCCCGTCAAGTTAAAAGAACCCTGCTTCAGTCAGCTTATATATGAGGTTTAAAAACTGAATATAAGGTCATATTTTTGCCGCAGACCAAGGCACTCATCAGCATTGAAAATGTAGTTGCTTCAGCTAGCATAAACCAGACAGTCGACCTGAATCAGATCACCCGTTCGTTCTCAGATGTGGAGTATCATCCTGATCAGTTTCCGGGCTTGGTATTCAGACTGAAGATTCCCAAAACGGCAACCTTGATCTTCAGCTCTGGCAAGATGGTCTGCACCGGAGCGAAGTCTGAGGAGCAGGCTATAAAGGCGGTAAAGACTGTCGTCCAGAAGCTTCGAAAGGGAAGCATTGACATTAGAAACGAACCAATCATTGACATACAGAACATTGTTGCTTCTGCTTCTCTGGGAGGCAAAGTTCACCTTGAGGAAGCGGCCAGACAGCTACCAAAGTCAATGTACGAGCCCGAGCAGTTCCCTGGATTGATTCACCGTATGGCAGATCCGAAGACTGTAATCCTTTTGTTCGCATCAGGGAAGCTGGTATGCACAGGGGCTAAGAAGGAGACCGAAGTCTACAGAGCAGTTAACAATCTTCATGTGACCTTGGAACAAAAGAACTTGATGATTTACGCATAAATGTCAATAAGCAACAACTTCCCAAAACTAAACTGACAAGTAGCATTTTCCATGACCGAGATCTGGGTTCCTTACGGCCCCGTCGAGGTTTCTTTCGACATAAAGCAGGAAAACCTCTCCCAGATTCTAGAGCCGCGGCCATCTAAAATAAACCAAGAGGAACTTGAGAAGACAGCAGATTTTGTAGGCGAAGACACCGTATTACTTCTATCTGGCACCTTTGGTTCACAGAAAATACTGGATGTTCTTCTAACAAGGAACAAGGGAATCCGCAAAATTCTGCACCCGAAGAATCTTGGAGCTCTGGCACGAAGAAAGGCACAGGAATATGCCATTGAAGCAGAACAATTGAACCTTGAGAGCCTTGTCGATGTCGGTCTAGTTGACGGAGTTCCTGCGATGGTTCCGACTGAACTAAAGTCGCAAAGTAAATTGTTACTCATTACTTCTCTACATTACGATCCACTTTATGGAATATCGAGTGCTGCTAGCGATGTGGTTTCACTTGTCACTTCACTGAAGGAGCAGGCATTCAAGAGATCGTCTGAAGAACTACCTTGCATTGAAGCGAAGTCTAGTGCATCATCGTATGCAACCCGAGTCTTGCAAGCTTGCAATCAAATCAAAGTCTTAGAAATAGTAGAGAAGACATCGGCAGGATTGTTAGCTACTTTTTACGGTGATTGTGAATCCGCGCACGAGCGAGCACTTGAGTTTTGGACGAAAAACCTCGCAATGGAGCTTCCAGCAAGAGCAGAGCGCGTCATTTTTGGGTCTGGTGGACACGAGAGTGACAGAACCCTGACAGATGCGCTGGCACGTTCTTTCTTTCAGGTTGCTTCGAAGGTGGCGCTTCAAGATTCAGAGTCGAAAATCTGTATGCTAGCTGAATGTTCCCAAGGGCTCGGATCGGAGGCATTACTCCGGTTTGTTACAGGAAGATTCGAGCCTCGGACGAAATTGGACGAAGTGAGTTATTTCGATGGTCTGGAAGTTCTGCTTTCGTACTACAAAGTGCAGCGCGATTTGCAGCTTTCAATATTGACAACTCTGCCACAGTACTATGCGTCAAAATTCGATTTCAAGACTATAGGCGGAGCGCGCGAAGCACCCTCAGCTTTAGTACAGCAAGGTTCTCGGGCAAAAATTCTGGTGGTAACTGATGCCACGACCTCGTATTTTGCTACTTGAACAACAATCCGATTCCGAAAAGTGCATTGTTGTATAGTACAAGAACAAATATCGACAGTGCAAGCACCCACGTCAGGATGAAGAACAGCTTCCGCTTCGAGGATAACGGTGAAACCGTGTCCAACGGCTCCAGTCTAGGGGAACGTCCTGAAAGAAGGAGTATTAGGAACGCCATCAGATAGAACTGGATCAATATCATGATCAAAACACTGATGTAAGTCAACAACTTGTGGACTCTGGGGCTCGTGGCCGCGTTCGAGATGTGACCTCCGTCCAGCTGCCAAGCAGGAAGCAAATTGATGAATGTAAGTAAAAAGCCAAAGGAATAGGCGAAGTAGAGCAATGAAAATGTTGCCCCCACTATCACATCGTTGGAAGAATTGGTTCTGAACATGCTGATCAGAAAATTCGTGTAATAGTCGGTGCTCGTAAGCTGGGAAGCAGGAACTGAACCAACTGGAATCAACTGAGCACTGAAGACTGCTACTATTGACACAATCACCGTAACAGTCAGTCCGGCGACGGGTCCTGAGATGCCAAGATCAAATAGAGAATCTCTGTTAACTGGCGGATCTCTCGCACTGATTACCGCTCCCATTGTTGGCCAGATGCCGGGGATTCCGGGAATAAAGTAGGGCCACGACGAGTCCATCTTATGATACCAAGAGGCGACCTTGTGTCCCATTTCATGTATTGCAATTATCCCAAACAAGGAAACAGTATAGATTCCCGCGGCGGTGACTTCTTCAAGAGTTGTCAGATGCGACAGACTCGTCGGATACGAATATGCCCTAATGAAACCGTCTACTAGGATGACAACAAGAGTTGCGATCATTAGAATCAAGGGAGTATTGCTTCTCTTTCCGGAATGTCGCGGCTTTCGCACAACTATCAAAAGATAACCTTTCTCTGACTTCCGAAGCACCGCCGTGTCTCCGTAAGTCCGTAATTCGCCGATTAGAGAAAGGAACTTGGTCTTCAAGTCGTTCTGATCCTGATTAAGGTTGAATTCGATTGCAGAATCTTCGCGGAGATACTCCGTTGCTACTTGAAATCGTTCGTGAACCGCATCAATGATTCTCTGGTTCCTGTCTTGGCTCTGAGGCTCCGGTGCTATATCTGTCATGAACAATCGCTTTTGAAAGGATGTTTGTGATGGCGTACTCAATGCCCGATTAATTAGCTATCTCTTTTTATCTAGGGGGCAATTAGCATTGTAATAGCCTGCTCATTATAGGTGACCTCTGGCACGCAAAACATCTACCTGAGACGCGTTGGAAAATACGGAGTAAGGAAGGCTTTGGTAGAAGACCTTCCCGCGGCAATTTCAATTAACTGGGCAGCATTGCCTGAGCATTACTCAGACTCCTTTTTCGAAGAGAGGTTACACGAATCCCCAGAAACATTTCTCGTAGCAGAAGATGAATCAGCAGCTATAGTGGGGTATATTATGTGCAGGATAGAGTACGGATTCTCTCATACAAAACGATACGGTTTGGCTAGAAAGGGTCACATAGTCTCTGTTGCTGTGCTGGAAGATCACAGACGAATGGGTCTCGGAAGAGTTCTTGTCGAAGAGTCTCTGAAAGGCATGAAGGACAGAGGTTGCTCCGAGGGATATCTCGAAGTCAGAGTTTCAAACGAGCCGGCAGTTGACCTTTACAAGAAGCTTGGTTTTCAGAGTGTTGCTACTCATCCCGGATATTACCGTGATGGCGAAAGCGCATACCTGATGAGCAAAGCTCTCTAGATCGCATGGTTCTTTTTCTGATTCAAAGGAGTCGTTTCCCGATTTGAAAGTGGGGGGATATGACCTACGAGAGGGACAGGATACCGAATTCCTCACATTTTGCGAGAAATGCGAAGAGGTTGGCAGGACTCGGAGCAAATTAACCAAAATAGGAATAGTGTCAGAGTATTTCAGAACTCTTCTCGATGAGGATCTCAGAGTGGCGAGTACGTTCTTAGCGGGAAAGATCTTACCGCCGAGCTCAGAGGATATTGAACTCAACGTCGGTTACTCCATGATCTGGAAGACTGTGGCACAGTTCTACGGATTGAATGATGGAGACCTGTCCCGCTATTATTTGAAACACGGAGACTTGGGATCATCTCTACTAGATTTCCTGATGTCCGAGAACAAGCCCAGGCAAAACACTACTCTTCTCGGTGAATCACTCCTAACACTTCAAGACATTAAATTAGCTTTCATAGATCTCGCCAAAGTTTCAGGTAAGAGATCCTCAGAAAAGAAACAAAAGATAATCGATAGAATGCTCTTCGCTATCCGGGATCCTGTAGAGGCGAAGTACCTGATTAGAATAATGAGTGGAGAAATGAGGATAGGATTCGTAGAGGGGTTGGTTGAGGAATCAATAACAAAATCGTTTGACCAACCCCTCGCGAATGTTAGAACAGCAAACTTGGTCACAGGTGACATTGGGAGAGTAGCAGTACTTGCAAAGCATAGCAGACTCGAAGAAGCACAATTGGAATTGTTCCATCCAACCAACTTCATGCTTGCCGATTCAGCAGAGAGTGCCGAGGCTCTTCATGCTGGCTTCTCAGAATTCCCAGTGCTGTCGAACTTCAAATATGATGGGATACGTGCCCAGGTTCATCTCGGAGACGACAAGGTCAAGATCTTTTCGAGAAACTTGGAGGATATCACACTGTACTTTCCAGAAATAGAAGATGGAGTAAGAGGTGTCGGGCAAACCCTGCTTGTCCTAGATGGAGAGATAGTTCCTTTCAAAGAAGGGAGTCCATTGTCTTTTCAAGCGCTTCAGCAACGATTGAGAAGACTGGAAAGAGCAGAAAATGAAATTCCCATAAAGTACTTCGTGTTCGACATTCTCTTCAAAGAAAGACCCATGATCAATTTACCGTTATCCAGGCGTCTTGAAGCTCTTCAATCTCTTTCCTTCAACAAAGTCATAGCGGAAGCCGAAAGAAGATTTGTTTCCACTCCGGAGGAGATTCAGTCTATGTTCGATGAGAGCAAGTCTCTGGGATACGAGGGTCTTGTTGTGAAGAATCTCTCATCGCCTTACACACCTGGGTGGAGAGGGAAAAATTGGATGAAACTCAAGAAAGAACTCGACACGCTTGATGTTGTCATTGTCGCGGCTGAATTGGGTCACGGTAAAAGGGCTAGAGTGATTTCCGACTATACATTCGCAGTCAGAGATGGGGCTGAACTTAAGGTAGTCGGTAAGGCCTACTCTGGGCTTACCGACGCGGAGATTTCAGAGATGACAGATAATCTGAAACAAATTACAATTGAAGATTACGGATATAGACGCACTGTAAAGCCGCAAATCGTGCTTGAGGTGGCCTTTGACGCTATTCAAGAAAGCAATAGACACAACAGCGGCTACGCATTGAGATTTCCAAGGATCAAACGAATCAGGACTGACAAATCAGTTTCACAAATCGACACATTAGAAAGAGTAAAGAAAATCTACGAAGGTCAAGTCGTGAAGTACTGAATCAGAGCAAAATGATATCTGCAACGGCTTGGATGAACCTTGGACCAACCTCCCTCACCTTCTTCCATTTCGCCACTTCGTACCGGCGCGGAAGATCCAAAGATCGTAAATGGTTGTTGATGTAATTCTCGTTGTAGAAATCTTCCTCTGAAACATGAATGTAGTAATGAATCATTGAACCTGGGACTTGTTTTGCGGAAATCACAGCCAAAGATATGAAATCTGGAGCTCTTTCAGGGAGAGGCATCAGTACTCTGTCGAATTCCCCCGGATGGCGGTTGGCGAAATCTTTCGCGTCATCAAGGATCATATTCACAGTTCCCTTCATTTTCCTGTTGAGTTTCAGCGACTCTGATCCAAGCCTAATCGCTTCGGGATTCTTGTCAACACTTTCAACTTGGCAATTCTTCGTCTTTGCTATAATTAGAGAAAAAGTGCCAATGCCAGCGAACATGTTAAAGATGTGTTCTCCATCCGTTACAAGCGATCGTAATCTTTGCCGCTCTGTCGATAGTCTGGGAGAAAAGTACGCGGTGTTCACGTTAACTTTGAACAGGATTCCACTCTCTTTGTAAAGTGTCTCGTACTTCTCTTCACCTGCGACCAGAACCACATCACGCGTTCTGAATTCGCCCTTCACATCTGAATTCTGTTTTAGCACCGTTTTGATATTCTTCATTCTTTGGAGGATTTGCTCGCCAATAATCCGTTCTTTCGATTTGAGTTGCTCCGGTATCTTGATGATTGCAATGTCTCCAATCACGTCGAAAGAGGAGGAAAGAGTCGCAATTTCGGGTCCGCTCAAATGTTCGCGGAGTGCTTCTTTCAGCATCGGCAATTGCATTTGCACGCCGTTTATTTGCTCGCCTTATCCATCTCAGCTTGCAAGATCTTGCCAACATAGTAGAATTTCTTCTCGTCTTTCTGCATGCGATCAAGCTTGCTGTCTGGCTTGTTGACTCTGGGCCTTCCAGTTGTAATGTCACGTCTGTAGGTTATCCCCAGTTGCTTCAAGAATGCGTTCATACCATCGGACTTTCCTAGTGGTTTGCCGGCATGTCCTTTTCTCCCAGGTTCGCCGGAGAATATCATCAACGAATCCGCGACTATATCCACCAACTGAATGTCGTGGTCTATCACGAGCGCGGTCTTTCCCATAGCCCTGACAAATCTCTGAATCGCCTTGGCCAAAACGATCCTATCTTCTACATCTATGAACGCGGAAGGTTCGTCAAACGCGTAGATCTGAGCATCTTGGAGGAGCGTCGCAACAATAGCGACTTTCTGAAGCTCTCCTCCGCTAAGGTTCTTCAATTGCTTTTCGTACAGGTTGTTAAGACTCAAAGGCGTTATGAGCTGGGTCTGGATTAATCCAGTGTCAACGTCTTTGTTAATTGAGCGAAGATACGTGACAACGTCAGTTTCAGTATCGGACGAAAGATATTGTGGTTTGTAAGCGACTTTCGAAAGAGCGTTCACTTTGCCGCTTGTGGGTGGTTCCAACCCTGAGAGTACTTTCAGGAACGTTGTTTTTCCCAGGGCATTAGCTCCAAGTATTCCAACTACTTGTCCGATCTTGATTTCTGCTGCTTCTACGTCTAATTCGAAGTTTTCGAAATTCTTCGTTAGATGGTCGTAACTGCAAATAACAGGGGTCTCAGTCTCGTCTTCTATTGGTGAATAGATATCGAATCTCACGGGTTGATCTCTGAAGCGAACGTTTTCAACCTGAAGATATCCCTCCAGAAGCTCGTTGATTCCGGTTCTCGCGGACTGAATCGAGGACACGATTCCGTACACCCCTGCTTCACCGTAGAGAATGTGGATGTAGTCACTGAGATAATCTAAGAAGGATAGGTCATGTTCAACTAGGATTACGGAAGCTTTCTTGGTTAATTCGGAAATCGTCTTCGAAACATTCATCCTTTGAAAAACATCGTTGTAACTCGAAGGTTCATCAAATAGGTACAGGTCTGCCTCTTTCAAAGCCGTCACGGCTACTGCAGTTCGCTGGAGCTCGCCACCGCTTAGCTCTGAGACATTTCTCTCTAGGCTTTCACTCAGAAAAAGAGAATCTGCAATTTCGGAAACATCTCTGGAAGATCCAGCGGTTGTCTGAAGCAGTTCACGTACTGTCCCAGTCCAAACTTTTGGGATCAAGTATACTGCTTGAGGTTTTATGGAAACCCTAAGTGTTCCGTTGGCGATAGCCTCAAAGTGACTTCGTAGCTCGGTTCCCTGAAATTGGTCAATAATGCGTTCCCAAGAAGGAGGGTTGTCATACAAACCCATGTTCGGTTTGAGGGATCCAGCAAGGATATTCAAAGCAGTAGATTTGCCCACCCCGTTCCGTCCTACCATACCAACGACTGCATTCTTCTTTGGTATTGGCAACTTGTAAAGACGGTAAGTGTTGATGCCGTACTGGTGTACCTTCTCTTGCCCTAGTTCAGTGGCAAGATTCAATATTGTAATTGCTTCAAAGGGGCACTTCTTCACACATATGCCACAACCAGTGCAGAGCTCTTCACTGATTACGGCCTTTGCTTCCTGCCCTAGAACGATGCAGTCGCTCCCCGTCTTGTTTACCGGACAAAAGACAATGCATTCCAAATTGCACTTCCTAGAATGACAGCTATCCTTGTCAAGGACTGCGATTCTGTGAGTCAACGAAACTACCTCGTAAGAATTATTCGTTAGAACCGAAGATCCATGCGATCAAAGTATATTAATTTTCTAGGTCTACTCAAGTTAAAATCTCTCAAGTATCACAATTAATCCACGAAACAGGATTTGGACTCCATATCACTTTTGCTAAATTGCAGTTATGTGAAAGACAGAAATAATAGGCTCGACCAATTGTTGACCATTTAGGAGATTTGGGCTCAAATTGAGTCAGCAGGGCGTCACACTGAAGGTACTGGAAGCATATACTCGAGATGTCGGAAGAGGAGTTGCAAGAATAGATTATGACGCAATGGACGCTCTAGACGCATCAACTGGCGATATTATTGAGATTAAAGGAAAGAGAAGGACCGTCGCAAAATGCCTTCCACTTTATCCTTCCGACGAAGGAAGAGGAGTCATTAGGATTGACGGTCTAATCAGAAACAACTCAGGAGTCGCAATCGGTGACACAGTAACAATAAAGAAGATCAAAGCACCTCCGGCAGAGAAAGTGGTCGTTGCTCCGCTTGAAGCAATCCCTCCAATAGATGAGAGGTACCTTGCAGATGCTTTGGAGAGTGTGCCCGTAACTAAGGGCGACAATATCATGATTCCATATTTTGGTGGTCGTTTGACATTCCAAGTTCTAGGAGTTAGCCCTATGGCGGATGCTGTCCTGATTACTCAGAGGACAATATTCGCGATCTCCGAAAAGGGGGAGACACTAAGAGGGGTTCCACAGGTTACGTACGAAGACATTGGTGGGCTAAAAGATGAAATCCAAAAAGTCCGAGAAATGATCGAGCTCCCACTGCGTCACCCTGAGATTTTTGAGAAACTAGGCGTTGAGGCTCCGAAGGGAGTCTTGCTTTATGGTCCGCCTGGAACAGGTAAGACCCTACTCGCAAAAGCCGTCGCAAACGAAAGCAACGCTCACTTCATCAGTATCTCTGGTCCCGAGATCATGAGCAAATTCTACGGCGAAAGCGAAGCTCGTCTACGCGAAATCTTCAAGGAAGCCAGAGAAAAAGCTCCCACGATTGTATTCATAGACGAAATCGATAGCATTGCCCCGAAGAGAGAAGAAGTAACGGGTGAAGTCGAAAGACGCGTAGTCTCTCAATTACTTTCACTGATGGACGGTCTGGAAGCAAGAGGCAAAGTCATAGTCATTGCTGCTACCAATCGCCCCAATGCCATAGATCCTGCATTAAGAAGACCTGGAAGGTTTGACAGAGAAATCGAGATCAAGGTCCCAGATAAACGCGGACGTTTCGAGATCCTACAGATTCACACAAGGCATATGCCGCTGACGCAGGATGTTGATTTGGAAAAGCTCTCCGCGGTATCGCACGGATTCGTTGGCGCTGATCTTGAGTACTTGTGTAAGGAAGGCGCCATGAAAACGTTGAGACGAATGCTGCCAGAGCTCAAACTGGAGGAAGAAAAGTTGCAACCAGAATTCCTCAATAGACTTCAGGTCACAATGGAAGACTTCGAAAACGCATTGAAAGACGTGATGCCCTCAGCTATGCGCGAAGTCTATTTGGAAACTCCAGATATTCACTGGAAAGACATTGGAGGTCTGGAGAATGTGAAGAAGGAACTCCAAGAAGCAGTCGAGTGGCCGCTGAAATATCCAGATCTGTACACCGCAATCGGATACAACATGCCCAAGGGCATCCTTCTTTACGGGCCGTCAGGGACGGGCAAGACTCTACTTGCGAAATCTGTCGCCACAGAAAGTGAGGCGAACTTCATCAGCGTAAGAGGACCTGAGTTACTGTCAAAGTGGGTCGGCGAGTCCGAGAGAGGAGTAAGGGAAGTATTCAGAAGAGCTAGACAAGCTTCGCCGTGTGTGATTTTCTTCGACGAAATTGATGCCCTTGCTCCCGTGCGAGGTCTCGGTGGTGACAGCATGGTGACTGAGAGAGTGGTCAGCCAGCTTCTGACTGAACTAGACGGAATCCAAGCTCTGAATGGTGTTGTGGTTCTCGCGGCAACAAACAGGATGGATATGGTAGATCCAGCTCTGCTTAGGGCTGGTCGATTTGACAAGCTGCTATTCATTCCTCCACCAGACAAAGCTGCGCGAAGATCCATTTTGGATATACAAACCAAAGGAAAACCAATATCCAAAGATCTCGATCTAGAGCGTGTGTCGGAAATGATGGACGGCTTTACAGGT
This sequence comes from archaeon, assembly GCA_021792315.1. The sequence goes on along the minus strand of JAJYUX010000009.1, from coordinate 10,490 downwards.
GCTGATATCACTTCAGTGGTAAACACGTCAGTCTCGTTGGTTTTGCAGGAATACGTTGCAAAATTCCCCAAGCCCGAAGATGCCAAGAAGAACGCCATTGAAGCTGTTGTCACAATGAAGCATTTTGAAGATGCAATTCGAAAGGTCAAGACTTCGAGAGAAGGAAAACCTGTCGAGAAAGTGGCAGTGCCTTACTACAGGTAATCACGAAACTGGCTTGCAAAGTATGCAAGCTTTAATATATATTTTCGAAAGTTGCTAGAGCGTTAGCACTTGCCTTCTCCTGACCAGTCTTCACCGACGACCGAAGGTGGTGCTGGAAAAGAGTTGCTTGAGAAATTCAATGTGAAAGTGGGTCAGAGAATTGAGGTGGAGACCACGGATGGTCTAATCGTGACCGGTCTCTTAATACCTAGGTACGAGCATGCGGATTCGGACTACATTGTGATCAAACTAAAGTCCGGATACAACACGGGATTGAAGGCAGAACATGTCAAGAGAATCAAGATCGTCGAGTCTCAGCTTCCGGCTCCGAGGGTTCAGAACACCTCTTCGACTGTCCCAAATGATGGTGGGAAGAATCTACTGCTTCTCAGCACTGGAGGAACCATTGCTAGTCGTGTGGATTATCGAACAGGTGCTGTCTACCCGGCATTGTCGGCTCAAGATCTGTATCTGACTATTCCTGAACTGGACGAGATTGCGAAAATCAAGCCCCATGTCGTCTTTTCAATCTACAGTGAAAACATCGGACCAAAGGAGTGGCAGACGCTCTCGGAAAAGATCGTTGCGTATTCGAAGGAGGAGTCTCCAGATGGAATTGTGGTTATGATTGGCACTGACACACTGGCCTACGTGGCAGCCGCCCTGAGCTTCTCAACGATAGGATTGAAGCCTCCAGTCGTCCTTGTAGGAGCACAACGGTCAACTGACCGACCATCTTCCGACGGCGCTCTAAATCTGAAAGCGGCTGCAACTTTCGCCGTCGATTCAGAAATATCTGGAGTATTTGTCGCAATGCATGAAAACGAGAATGATGATTCCATCGCCATTCATACCGGATCTCGCGTCAGGAAGAACCACACCAGCAGAAGGGATGCCTTCGAATCGATAGACGTCCCCTTGTTTGGACGCGTGCGAGGAAATCAAATTGTTAAGACACCTGGAAATCAGCAAAAGCAGCAAAGGTCAAACGAATTCGAGTTGAAAACTAGATTTGAAGAGAACGTCGCTCTGCTAAAGTCATACCCTGGATTCGATCAGACTCTGTTACCTTATCTCCATAGGGAGAGGAAGTTGAAAGGATTGATTATTGAAGGGACAGGTCTAGGACACGTTTCCTCAAAAACAGTTGACGAGATAGAAAAGCTGACCAAGAGTGGGGTATTCGTGGGAATTACATCTCAGTGTATTTGGGGTCGTGTGGATCTTAATGTCTATGAAACTGGAAGAGACATGATTAATGCGGGAGCGATTCCATTGGAAAACATGATCGCGGAAACAGCTCTCGCAAAGCTTTCTTGGGCAATCGCGAACTTCAAGAATGTGAGCGAAGTCATGCTGACCAATTTGGTCGGCGAATTCACTCCCAGAATACCTCTAAAGGTAGGATAGAGCACTTGCCTGAGCAGAAGATTGCGTTTGATTACGCAGCAATACAGCTTAGAGTTGGATTGGAAGTTCATCAACAACTAGCGACAAGCACCAAACTCTTCTGCGCCTGCCCTCCATTTATTGGAGAGGGCACTGATGTTTCTGAGAAGATTCACGAGTTCAGGAGAGTCCTCAGACCGGCATCTTCTGAGCTAGGAGAGATTGATGAGGCAGCCGAGTTTGAATCCAGACATTTGATCAGTGTGAAGTATTTGGCAACTAAAACTGCTAGCTGTCTGGTTGAGGCCGATGAAGAACCTCCTCATCCAATCAGCGAGGAAGCACTCGAAACAGCACTTCTTTTTGCTCTTTCGTTGAAATCGAGAATCGCAGACGAAATCCACGTAATGCGGAAGATAGTTGTCGATGGTTCTAACACTTCTGGATTTCAACGAACAGCAATTGTCTCTCTCGGAGGGGAGCTAATCTATGAAGACAAGAAGGTCGCAGTTCAGACGATTGGCTTAGAGGAAGATGCCGGAAGAGCTGTGAGGGATGACACTGCTGAAAGAACCTATGCTCTAGATCGATTGGGAACTCCGCTCGTTGAAGTTGCACTTGCGCCGATTGAAGGTTCGCCTGAGGATGTTGAAAGCGCTGCAAAGACGCTCGGAAGAATGATGCGAGCAACAGGAAGAGTAGCAAGAGGGCTTGGAACGATCAGACAGGATCTAAATATTTCTGTCATGAACGGCAAAGTCATCGAAGTAAAAGGGGTTCAGAGGTTAGATCAAATCAGAAAAGTCGTGCTCTTTGAAGGATCGAGACAGAAGTTCTTCCACGACCTTGCAGCCGAAATCAGGGAAAAGATTGGAACTACATTAGATATCAGGACTCAAGACGTAACATCACTCTTTTCCGATTCAAAGTCGAACGTAATCAAGAAGGCACTTGCATCAAACGACTCGATTGTGATCTGTCTCTCCATAGGAAAATTTGTCGGTTTTGTCGGAAGAGAGAACCCTTTCCATTCAAGATTGGGAAAAGAACTTGGGGCGATCGCAAAGACCTATGGTCTAGGTGGTGTATTTCATTCAGATGAACTGCCAAACTATGGAATAACGCAGGATGATGTCGCCAAGCTCATGAATAAGTGTGGCGTCGACGGCAATGATGCATTCATACTTGTGGCTGGGTCTAGACAAAATACAACGAAGGCTGCAGATGCTCTCACTAGGAGACTGCAACATTCCACAATTGGAGTTCCTGCTGAAACACGCGCGGCAGACCTCGAAGGTGAAACCTCGTTCCTACGCCCGCGCTCTGGTGCTGCAAGAATGTATCCTGAAACAGATATCCCACTGATACCTGTTTCACCAGGTGTCCTTGTGAAACTGCGAGAAAAGATACCAGAGCCGTGGGAAAAACAGGTGAATTCCTTCTCCAAGAAATACGATTTGCCACTCCAGCTGGGTGAACCGATGTTTGATTCTGAAAGGAGAGAGTTGTTTGAACAAATAGTCGGAAGGACCAAACTATCTGCTCGATTCGTGGCGTCATTTCTCATAGATTCGCTCTTGGCACTCTCGCGGAGTGGAGTTGACACTAGTTCCCTCAATGACCGAACCCTTCTGACGGCTTTCGAAGCACTTGACGTGGGCAGATTTGCCAAAGAGGCTCTTCCTGAAATATTGAGACAGATTTCGACAGATCAAACTCTTTCGTTCGAGAGTGCGTTGAGTAGGACGGGGCTAGATATGATGAAAGCGTCCGAACTCGAGCGGATAATCGACGCAGTGATAGAGGAAAATACGGAACTGGTGCAAGCGAAAGGGACTGGAGCTCACAGTATCTTGATGGGTAAGGTTATGCAAAAGGTTAGGGGGAAGGCAGAAGGAAAGATTGTCAACGATACTCTCGCGAAACGCCTTGCGAGCAAAGGAAAAAGTTAATGAACAATCTCAAGGACGAAAGGAATCAATAATGTCAAACGAAACGAACTCTGCAAATGACCCAGCAAAATCTGGAAAATTGAGCGTCACAATAACAATGGGAGAAGCGAATGCCGTATTTTCTGGTTCCCCTGAAGTAGTTCTCCAATCCGTGAACACCTTCATCTCGAAACAGGTACCTGAGATTGATCTTGCGAAAAAACTGTCTATGAATTTCAGCACAAAGGAACTCGTCGAGAAGTTCAAAGATTTCATCAAGATCACGCCCGAAGGTCCGAGAATTTGGAACAGGGAGATCAAGACCATCGACAAGGAAATCGTTGGACTGCAACTTGTTGCGCAGAGAATTGCATCCGAAACACGCGAGGGAGTCTCATCCTCGGCAACTCTCGCTTCTCTCCAGGAATCCACTGCGCTGAACCCGAAGTCATTGAGCTCGCGTCTAAGCGAAATGACGAAAGTCGGCTTTGTTGTTCGGGAAGAAAACGAACAGAAGGCCTTGTTCAGAATTACGACAATTGGGATTGACTGGTTGGCTAGTCTATTAAGCAAGAGAGTTTAGATTTCAGAGGGTTCAGTGGATCCTTCAGCAAGTTCAGGCTTCTCACCTTGCGGTCTTGGGGTCCCAGCGGGTCGTTTCTGGATGTAGGCGTAATTGCGTGTGTTGCCTTGACGGAACAGAATGTTCTCTCTGACGAGGTCAGTGAGCGAATGAGAGACTGCAGTCCTGTCATAATGGTAACCTCTTCTAGCTATTTCCTCGTGCACTTCCGATAATGCCCGGGCTTGATCAAACCAAGATTCTTCCCAAAGCTCCATGATTAGTCCCCTACACGTCCTGTTTCCTGTAGATTGAGCCTTTTCTGCAATGGACGGTGCTGAAATTGTCGAAGCCGTAGTCAGCGTGGATAGAACACTCTCAACCGCTTTCTGAAGCTGTTCGGGAGGACAAGTTATCTCGACCTCCCAGCCACCTTTCCTGAGCCTTACACTTACGTTCTTGTTCTCGGACATTGCGCTATTGCTCAATATATATTGTGCATGTTGCGCAAGACTTAAAACAATAGCACCACAGCATACATCATGCGCATGATGACCAATCAATTAAATGTTGTCCCGACCGCTACCGCATTGGAGAAGCTAGTGGATGTCGAGTCAATTACCGAGAGCTTGGACAATTCACTGACAACCTTGTTTGGAAAGAGGATATTCTTTCGATCCGATTTTTCCAGAGAATCAATTCCTTTACAGATGAAGGAAGAATCTCAGAAGACCATCCCATATCAGATTCGAACATTTGCTACAACATCCCGTGACAGACAAATTATTGGGATAGACTCATCTTGCGCTCTGATAGGAGAGACCGAGGACGGACCAATTTTTGCCGGCAGAGTTGCGGTAGTCGGTTCATTTAGAGCAAACACAAGAGCTCACTGTAGAGCCGGCCCCTTCATATTCTACATGAGCCATGAAACCTTGGAGGAGGAACTACGTCGATCGCTACCTGCAAAAGTAATCAAGGCAATTCTTTCGGACATCGGTTTAGCGGAACGATTCATACGAATTAGGTTAGAAAGATCTGCACAGCTTCAGGTCGCGAGGATACATTCTGATGCAATCATACTTGTTGACGGTTCGTTGAGATCCTCTGTCTTGGAGATGCCGACATTGTCATTGAAGGAGCTTGAGCGTTCAGCAGAGGAAAATTTCAATCAACTTGTGGGTTTCAGCAAGACATCGAGTATAAGATTCGTGGCAAATTTGGCTGGAATGCTACAATCCACTGGAAGGTGTAACTGCTACTGCGACATCACAGATCCACTCAGGATCTTCGCGCAGAGACTAGATGGCAGGGTGCTTTTAGCTAAATTCGCTCAGAACTCCCGGGTCTTCAGAGTCGATATGTCCAGAGTGAATGCTGAAGAAGATCCTCAAGTTCTCGCAGATTTGAAGGCAAACGACATATTCTTCAGGGGTTATCCGGAGACATTGAGACTAGCCCACCATCTATCTGTTTTCGATTCATTCACAGTCTCCTCGACAAGAAGTTACATCTCTAAGAAGTTCGGGTTGATCAGGGTACCTTCAGACGATCTGAGAGCAACAATACTTGGGAAACTGGTCTAGAGAGGAATCAAGATGCGAGTTTTGGAGAAGCAGGGAGATGAGATTTCGATTGTGGCGTTGCCATCCGAGTCAGTTTTCCAAGGAGATTATCTTGAGATTGTAGATAGCACGTCATCTGGCTCGGTGATAGTGCAAGTATATGACGAGATGTATATTCCCAGTCAGTCTTTGACCGAAGATATCATTCGCGACCAGATCATTGAAGCGAGCGCCTCCGGAAGCGACGTTGATCCTTTCGAAATATCTAGTGTGTCCCAGATGATTAAGGATATGCGACTTTTGAAGTGCAAAATCAGAGGAAGCATTCAGAATGGACTAATGGTGCCTAATGTTGCTTGGGTACCATCCAGGTCGAAATCAAAAGTCAGGAAGATTTCTCAATCAAGGCTACTCGATCTCTCAGGTCAAACCGGGAGCGCCAGAATAAAGATCGGAATCACAAAGGACGGTGAGAATTTTACTGTCTTAGGAGAGGCTATAGACGGGAATCTGTCCATAATCACAGGGAAAAAAGAATCTGGCAAGTCTCATCTTTCAAAGATACTCGTGAGCTCTCTTGCAATGAGCGGGGCAGTTGTGATAGTGTTCGATCTCAACAACGAATATGAGGGACTTGCAATGAACAAAGACCGGTCTCGGAACGAACTCTCCGACCGTGTAATCGCTCTCGAACCAGGGCGGTCACTTAGATTCGCGCTCGACTATCTCGGCGAATACAG
>JAJYUX010000009.1:0-4089 GCA_021792315.1 archaeon | reverse complement strand
GTTTAATCTCCCTGATGCAACACGTTCTGGATTCTCCAGGGGCATCGCTCCGTGAATTCATCAGGATAGTCAATTCGCTTGAACACACCGAGAAGTTTTCGATGGATTCCCTTGGAGACGCTATACAATCGTGGCGAGGAAATGAGCTCGTAAAAGACGCTCTTTACTCAAGGTTTCAAACCATGAGATCATCTGGGATTTTCGCAGGAGAGAAACAAGAAAGCGTGAGAGTCGACTCTGTGATAAAATCACTCTTGCCACAAGGTGGTGTTTTCGTAATTTCTCTAAAAAAGTGCTCAGCCCTTACTAAGAAAATGGTCGTAGAAATTATTCTCTCAAAACTCGTTCAATTGCTGGAGCGCGAAGCTATACCTCCTGTTTTCCTGTTTGCGGAAGAAGCGCACCTCTATTTGAGAGACACTTACTGGGATGACATAGTCACTAGAATGAGACACTTCGGGATCTTTACGACGCTGATAACAAATCAACCAGATGCGATAAATGATGGAATCTACCGTCAGGCAGACAATATCTTCCTGTTCAACTTTACAAACGAAACAGATCTTGACATCATAGCTAGGGCATCCACCGCGGACGGGGATACCATCAAGTCAATCGTTCGAACTCTACCAAGAAGACACTGTCTAATCTTGGGCAAAGTCGTATCTGATTTGCCCATGCTCGTGAAGGTCGGAGAAGCTAAATTTCTCCCTATGGGGCAGACGAAGAAATTTTTCAGTCAGAAAGTTACACGCGAGAATATCCTTGTAGCATCCAAGCAATGAATGATTCAATGTAACTGATACTCGGAGATCACAAAGGAAATGGATTACTTTAAATCGACACTTGTCGAAAATCATTCGTATGAGCCTTGATCACGAGGAATTTGCGTCGCATATTGCGGGGGACGTCGTGGTTAGCGAGAACCCTGGGGATGCGATGAGAAAGTGGCGTGAGAGGATTTCAGTAAAGCAGGCTATCCTTGCTAGAGAAATGGGGCTGTCTCCTTCAGTCTTAAGTGATTATGAAAGTGGTAGAAGAGCTTCACCTGGAGTCGGATTCATCAAGAGATACGTAGAAGCTCTTGTCAAGCTCGACAACAATCACCATAAGCTTCTTTCACGAGAAGTAGAACCAAAGGATAAGTCAGCGATCCTTTCGATCGGAGAGTTCAAGGAACCGATCAAGGCAAAGAAGCTTGCAGAACTGCTAGAAGGATCGATTGTGAGCGGATCTGAGAAACTTGACACTGATATCTATGGTTATACTGTCTTGGACTCGATAAAGACGATATATGCGCTCTCTGGTTACGACTTCTACAAGATTTATGGAGCGACCACTGAAAGATTGATTGTCTTTACAAAGGTTGGTTTAGGGCGCTCGCCAATGGTTGCAATTAGGGTCGTTCATTTGAAACCAAGGATGGTGGTTCTTCACGGCCCGAGAACGGTTGATCAGGTGGGCAAGGCTCTGGCCGAAAAGGAGAGAATAATTCTCGCCTTGTCGAGCAAGCGGGAGGAAGACATGATTTCTGGCCTGTCTTCTCTTGCTGTAAAGGAATCTTAGAACTGGGCTTAGAGTTGGCAATAGTTCCAACAACTGAGATCATCGTCGGGATTATTATAATCGCGATACTATCGACTCTCTCCATTAGGTTCAGGGCGATAGATGTCTCAGGGACAATTTGCGGTGCTATAATCTGCCTTGTAACTCTCTTTGCAGGTGGCCTCAGCTGGCTCGCGGTCATAATAGCATTCGTCTTGATTTCATCAATACTAACTCGGTACCGGTACAGCTACAAGCAGGAGATTGAGTCCGCACAGGAAAAAGGGGGCCAGAGATCGTGGCAGAACACATTAGCAAATGGTTTGGTGGGAGGGGTTGCCGCTGTTTTAGAAATCGTAACTCACGACAGTATCTATTCTATCGTCTATCTTTCCTCGATCGCAGGAGCAATGAGCGATACAATAGCTACCGAAATTGGACTTCTAAGCAACTCTAAACCGCGCCTGATTGCTAATTTGAGGAAGGTCGTTGTTCAGGGTACTTCAGGGGCTGTTTCTGGTCTCGGCGAACTTGCGGGTTTGATATCGGCTGCAGGGTTGGCTGGATTGGGCTTGGCAACGGGAGTTGTTTCAGGCACTGGCGTCCATCTAGCTTTGGGTTACGTCGCAGTCGTTTCTGGGGCTTTCTTGGGAATGAATTTTGATAGTCTGCTTGGAGCTTCGGTTCAGGGGAGGAACAAGTGCAGAGTTTGCGGCAAGCAAACAGAAGAGCTAATGCACCACGGAGAGCGAACGATTTCTGAGAGTGGTATAAGGTACTTTGAAAATAACGTCGTAAATCTTGTCTCGACAGTTGCTGCCGCGGTGATTTCTGCAGTTATATTTCTAATGTTTGTCTCTTAAATCCTTAAGCTTAGAAGCAATTTCTGAAATCCTAATCCTATACTGAGACATCGAGTCTCTCTCCCGAAGAGTTACAGTGTCGTCTTGCAGCGTGTCGTGATCTACTGTTATACAGTAGGGCGTTCCTACCTCATCCATTCGTCTGTACCTTCTACCAATGTTACCTGAATCATCATAGAATACGTTGTACTCCTCTAGCTTCAGATTCTCGTATAGTGGTTGAGACTTTGCTTCAAATTCGGGTTTTGACATCAATGGAAAAACAGCGCAGAGGTAAGGAGAGATATTTGATGGTAGTCTAAGGACATCTCTATTCTGCTCGTGAAAGAATTTGAAATCGAGAAGGGCAAACAAGCTCCTATCGACTCCCAAACTAAGCTCTACAACATGGGGCAGGACCTTCTTATCATGGTCCATTACAGACAAATCATTCTTGGAATATTTAGAATGATTTCCGAGGTCGTAATCAGTTCGATAATTACACGCAACGAGTTCAAGCCATCCGAAACTAGTGTTGACTTCGAAATCGAAAGCGGAAGTCGTGTAGAAGGCTCTGTCAGAGGACGATAACTCACGAAAACGCGTGTCTTCCTTTCGGAAACCGCATGATTCGTAGAACTCCTGCAAGAGGGCAAAGTAATACGCGATGATTTCTTTCCCACCAAAAACCGGAACAGCATCGGCCGCAGTGATTTTTTTGGCACTTTCTTTCTGGCTGTCAGTGTACGGTTGAGCAAGTACGTTCATCGTTATAGATTTTATTCTTTCGAACTTTTGAGGATCGAAGGTTGCCTCGGGGTTGAAGAAAACTTCGACCTCTGCTTGCATCAATTCTCTGAGTCTAATGAGAGCCTGTCTGGGGGCTATTTCATTTCTGAAACTCTTGCCGATCTGCGCCACTCCCTTTGGAAGTTTCATCCTCATCGTCTTCGAGAGTCTCTGAAAGTCAACGAATATGCTCTGGGCAGTTTCGGGTCGCAGATACGCGTCTACATCTTCTGCTCCGACTCCGACTCGGAACATCATGTTAAACTTGGTGGGCATTCCAAAGTTTCCGCCGCATTTTGGACAGTGCAGATTGTTTTTTGAAATTAGCTCCTGGAATTGTTCGGGTGAAAGACGCTCGTCAATCTGGAGGCCTGTTTTTTCAGAAATGTACTTGTCTGATCTTATTCTGGTACCGCATTTGGTGCACTGAACAATTGGATCAACAAGGCTGGAAAGGTGACCAGAGGCCTCAAACACTATTTTGGGGAGAATGAGAGAACCGTCAATCTCGATCATGTCGTCTCGCTTCACAAGCATTCTTCGCCATTCTCTGACGAAGTTGTTTCTCATAAGCAAGCCAGTTGGCCCGTATTCCCAGAATCCTGCGGGCGCATCATGATAAATTTCCGCAGAAGGATAGAAGAAACCTCTTTCGAGTGCCAGGCGAAGTATCTCGTCGTAATTTGCTCTTCGGGGTGCGTTGGTACTCAAGGCTATTCTCCGAATAGAGAATTACTTCAATCAATGTGAGCGTATAACTGCATTACTGGGTAGTTTCGCTCATTCTGCTTGAGGCAAATTAGCATCAATGGACTGTTTCTCGCAAGCACAATGAGTCATTTCCTTTTCTGTTTTGAACCAAGTTTATCCGTGGCCTTATCAGACGGCGAACAAAGCGACGATTTCGAGGAAT
>JAJYUX010000092.1 GCA_021792315.1 archaeon | reverse complement strand
GAAACTTTTGCAAACCTCAATAAATACCGAGCAAGTTTCTAACTTGTCAGATTGTTCCTCCAAATTATCCTTACTTTATCCGTAATAAGATATTGACTTTCCAAATATATTATTTGAAGCGTTATTTCGATAATTTTTTATATTCTCTTTGTTGGAAAAGGGATACGGTATTTTTAATTCTTCTCTCTCTTCCATAGAAAGTAATAATCAAAATTTTCTTTTAAAACTGTATTATTAATTGATGTTTTATATTTTTACAAAATTGCTTCTTACCATTCTCTCTAATTTTTAAATCTTTTGTTTTGACTAATAATCGATATCCTCTACATCAATTAATTGCATCAGTTGATTTCGAGATAAATGAAAGAAGAATGTTTAGAGAACTTATAAATATCGTTTAGTTTTATCTTTTCATAACTATTCCATAAATTTCCTGTGTTCCCCTGTTTGGGAAAAATAGCCTTTCGATCTCAGATCACAACTAGCACCGATTACATTCTCGATCATGTGGTCCGCAGTTTCGAGTTTCAAACCAGAGAGCGAGCCTATCGCTTTCGCTTCGCTTTCTTCCAGTCTCGCAAAATCTTTGACTATCTTCAGTCTCTCTTCTACGGGCATCTTGTAAAAGTTCGAAATTTCTGAGCTCGGCATTTTGTTGACGGATCGACTAGAATGAGTATCGTATATAACCAAAGCATCGGACTACGAAATCACGCTACGTCGATCGACGTAGCAGCTAATGCAGAACTTCATTCAGACTAGATCGGCCGGCGGAGCGTTTTGGAAGCTCTTTTTCCTACACTTTGACGGTATTGATGCTTTCAACACGAACAGATATAAAAGGGGAGGCCGAAGCATGTTTCCTCAAGCTCGCTTTTGAGATAAATTGGAATTAATTTTGGAGTGAAATCGCCTTGGCGAAGTTTAAGACAACACAAGAAATCATGAAGACGATTTCGAACAAGAACCAAGTTCGAAATTTCGGGGTTATCGCGCATGTAGATCATGGAAAGACCACCATGAGCGACAGCTTGCTCGCCGCAACTGGCATGATCTCACCATCAGTAGCCGGTCAAGCTCTAGCTCTTGACTCTATGGAACTCGAACAGCAAAGGCAGATGACGATCAAAGCAGCAAATGTCACTCTGTATTACGAGCAAGACAACATGCCCTACGTTCTCAACATGATTGATACGCCCGGACACATCGACTTTACTGGAAGGGTCACAAGGTCTCTGAGAGCTATAGACGGTGCTGTCGTCGTAAGCGATTCTGTCGAAGGAATAATGACACAGACAGAGACGGTTACTCGCCAGGCGCTTGAGGAGAGGGTAAGGCCGGTTCTCTACATTAACAAGATCGATAGACTCGTTAAGGAGTTGAGGCTGGACAAGGATGCGATGCAAAAGTGGATCGCAAATATTGTCAACGATTTTAATCGCCTCATCGAAATCTATGCCGAACCAGAACTCAAGCAAAAGTGGAAGGTCTCGATTGCTGATAGCAGCGTTTCGTTCGGTTCAGCAAAGGATCGTTGGGGTTTCAACGCAGAGATAGCGAAGAAGAAAGGAGTGAATTTCGGAGACGTTTACACTGCTTACACAACGGGAGACGTGAAGGACCTAGCAGCAAAGGCGCCTTTGCACGAAGCGGTCCTTGGCATGGTTATCAAGCACCATCCTCCACCGCATGTGGCACAGAAATACAGAATCCCCAGAATCTGGACAGGCGATCTTGAGAGCGATGTTGGAAAGGCGCTTCTTGCTTGCGATGACAACGGCCCCACGATCATGATGGTTACTAACATCAATGTTGATCCTCAGGCAGGAGTAGTCGCTACTGGCAGACTGTTTTCTGGAACGGTCAGAGACGGAGATAGCGTGTATCTCCTTGGCGCGAAGAGAGAATCCAATCGGTCAATTTCTACATGGGTGCCACAAGAGAGATTGTTGGGGAGCTCACCGCTGGTAACATACCTGCACTTCTGGGTCTTGAGCATGCGAGGGCGGGAGAGACGATCTCCTCGGTGAAAGATATTGCAACCTTCGAGTCGATCAAGTACGTTTCCGAACCAGTCGTTACTATTGCCATCGAGCCAAAGCATCCAAAGGATTTGCCAAAGCTCGTCGAGGCATTGAGGCGACTCACTATCGAAGATCCAAATCTCGTCGTGAGAATCAATGAAGAAACAGGTGAACAACTGCTTGCAGGGATGGGTGTTCTTCACCTCGAAATTGCCACTACTCTGATACAAGACCAGAAGATCGAAATTGTGACTACGCCGCCTCTTGTAAATTACAGAGAGACTGTGAGATCAGCTGCTGGCCCGATAATGTCCAGGTCTCCGAATAGGCACAACAAGATATTCATCAAGGTGGAGCCGCTTCCGGCGGATGTTATCGAGCTTATACGAACAGGACAGATCAACGAGAATACCGACAAGAAGACGATCGCAAAGATACTCCGGGACCACGGTTGGGACGCGGATGAAGCAAGATCTGTTGTCACGATTGACGACAAGGGAAACATGCTGCTCGAGGAAACAAAGGGTGTCCAGTTCTTGCAGGAATCAATGGATTCGATCAGAGCAGGATTCAACGATGTTATGACGAACGGGCCTCTCGCTTACGAGTTCTGTAGGGGTCTCAAGGTTGTCCTCACTCATTACGTGCCTCACGAAGATCCGGCACACAGGACTTATGCGCAACTCATGCCTGCTACGAGAAGAGCTATTCTAGGTGCATCTCTTTCTGCAGAGCCAACGCTTCTTGAGCCGATACTCGGTATAGAAATCAAGTGCCCTGCCGAACAGATCGGTTCGATTGCTGGTGTAATCTCCGGGAAGAGAGGTAAGATGCTGAATGTAGAGCAAAAGGAAGTCATCACTATCATTCAGGGAGAGATACCTACCTCTGAGACTTTCGACCTTTCGGAGGCTATGCGAGGTGCCACGGCAGGCAAGGCGATGTGGAATACATACTTCAAGGCTTGGCAACCTGTTCCAAACTCAATGTTGCTCCAAATCGTGAAGGATATTAGAAAGCGAAAGGGACTTTCTCCAGAGCCGCCTAATCCAAACGAGTTCATCGACAAGGAGTAACTTGCGATCTCCAAACGTGCAATGGTCATCGCTCGATCTATTGTGATCTGTCGCGCTGGTGGTCAAGACGCCAGATTCGATGCATGAAATACTCATGTTCGACTATGATGGAACTTTGACTCTTAACGAGTCAGAGATCCCGGAGCCCACCAAGCGTGTTCTAGCCGAGCTTTATGAAAAAAAGATCGTGATCATGGGAATGGTATCTGGTAGACAGCTAGAGTACCTAAAGTCTGCCAACGAAAATCTCGGAGATCTCTTCTCATTCTTAGTCGCAGAGAATGGAGCAATTTCCTACTTTTGCGACACTCAAGAAACTCACGTTATAGGGAAAGAATGGGCGACGAAAGCAAAGCGTGTGTTCGCGCAGAGTGACTTTCCGATTCAATTTTTCGACGTTATGGGGACTGCCAGGAGGGAGTATGCCACGAATGTTGAACGCGTGTTGAAAAGAAGCGGGCTTGAAGCCAAAGTAATTCCTAACAAGGACACTGTCATGGTCCTGCCACCAACTGTAGACAAAGGTGTTGGCGTTTCTACAGCGGTCGCGCATTATGGCGATACAAAAAGCGTCTATCTTACATGCTTTGGCGACGGCGAAAATGACCTGGCACTATTTGCACCAGCCGATTTTCGGGTAGCGATGGCGAATTCAGTAGCTGCCCTAAAGAAGGTCGCAGACGTGGTGACAGAATCGCCTGGTGGTCTAGGCGTTGAAGAGTACCTTCGAAAGCGATATTTCTAGACGTAGCCGGGCAAAGGATTAGTGGTATGAATTTCAGTAACGATCATGAGATTTCTTAAATATGATGTCCAGTGTTGAAGTTAACTAGGCACGTGGTGGATTTGGAAGCGGAGGATACTCTCGTAGACGATCCGTACTGGTATAAGGACGCCATAATCTACGAGGTTCACGTGAAGACGTTTTTCGACACCGCAGTAGACGGCATCGGAGATTTCAAGGGTCTTACGCTGAAACTGGACTATCTTAGAGATTTGGGAATCAACACTATCTGGTTGCTCCCGTTCTACCCGTCTCCACTGAAAGATGACGGATACGACATTTCCGACTATTTCGACGTTCACCCTCTTTATGGTGCCCTTAGAGATTTCAAGGAATTTTTGCGAGAGGCGCATTCCAGCGGGATAAGAGTAATCACAGAGCTCGTGCTTAATCATACCTCAGACCAACACCTATGGTTCAAAAAATCGCGCGCATCCGAAGAGGGGTCTAGGTGGCGCGAATTCTATGTTTGGAGTCAAACCCCTGACAAGTACAAAGAAGCTCGAATCATTTTCAAAGACTTTGAGATATCGAACTGGACTTATGATAATGTAGCAAAAGCGTATTTCTGGCACAGGTTCTATTCGCACCAACCGGATCTAAATTTTGACAACCCTTTGACCCAAGAAACGATGTTCCATGTCGTCGACTACTGGCTAAAAATGGGTGTGGACGGGCTCAGATTGGACGCAGTTCCTTACCTTTTCGAAAGGGAAGGGACTAACTGCGAGAACCTGCCAGAGACGCACGAATTCCTGAAGAAGCTGCGAGCTCATATCGATCAGAATTTCAAGAACCGAATGCTACTTGCTGAAGCAAATCAATGGCCCACTGACACTGCTTCCTACTTTGGGCAAGGGGACGAGTGTCAGATGGCCTTTCACTTCCCCTTAATGCCTAGAATGTTCATGGCGATCCAGATGGAGGACCGATTTCCGATCATAGAGATACTAGAACAAACGCCAAAGATTCCTGACTGTGCTCAATGGGGAATCTTCCTACGCAACCATGACGAGCTCACTTTGGAAATGGTAACAGAAGAAGAGCGCGACTATATGTACAGGGCGTATGCTAGAGACAAAAAATCAAGGCTCAATCTTGGAATTAGACGAAGGTTAGCTCCACTTCTTGGCAACGATCGTAGAAAGATCGAGCTCATGAATGTTCTGCTGTTTACTCTTCCAGGCACGCCGTTGATCTACTATGGAGATGAAATAGGCATGGGAGATAACTTCTACCTAGGTGACCGTAACGGAGTAAGAACTCCAATGCAATGGAGCGCCGATTTGAATGCCGGTTTTTCAAAATCCAACCCTCAGAAGCTGTATCTGCCGGTTATAATCGAACCTCAATATCACTATGAGGTTGTTAACGTTGAAAATCAGCAGAACGATCCTTCGTCTCTACTTTGGTGGATGAAGCGGATCATAGCAATGCGCAAGAACTTCAAATCTCTTGGTAGAGGCTCAATCGAATTTCTCTTTCCGACAAACGCGAAAATCATCTCTTTCATTCGAAAGCACGAGGAAGAAACAGTGCTTGTAGCCGCAAACCTTTCTGGCAGACCGCAATACGCAGAGCTCGATCTGTCAAGATACAAAGGGTATGCACTCAGCGATTCGTTGGGTGGAACTGTTTTTCCAAACATCGGGGAAACCGGTTACACCTTGACTTTCGGTCCTTACGGATATTTCGTCTTCAATCTTGCGATGAAATCCCCCTCTCCAGGCGTGGTGATGCGATCCAAGATTAGGAAAATAGAGGGTCAGAAGAAGACGAAGAATATGTTTAGTGGCAAGTCAAAATTCGAGCTAGAGTCCACCGTCTTGCCCGAGTACCTTAACGCAAACAGGTGGTTTGGCGGTAAGGGTCGGCCAATAGATCGTGTTAGAATCCGAAGCGTAATTCCGTTAGAATCAGAAAAGGAAAACATGCAACATTTCATAATCATTTTGGACGTCTCATACAAGGAAGGCCTCCCTGAGGCGTAT
>JAJYUX010000091.1 GCA_021792315.1 archaeon | reverse complement strand
TACGGATAACTGGGGTTTTGAATCTCTCACACAGCTATTGCAACTTCGGAGAGACTCGGACACTCGATCCTGAATGTGTTGCCATTTATCTCGGCGCGTGGATTTAGCCCGAAATTGACTCTAATCGCTTCTGCCAGGTAATTGCAGCACCAAACAGACCATTTTCTGCCGTGTTCGTGTCTGGCGGTAATAATAAGACGGCCATCACTCTCGCTGACGACTTCATGCTTTACAAAATTTTGGTAAGCGCTTCTCAGTGAGAGGTACTTGAGAAATGTTTCGTACGAAACTCGAGAAAACCAAAATTCCATCATAGCCTTTGGTATGCTCGCGCCGCAATCCTTTGCGACCTTTACAATCTGATCTTCATTCAATTTCTCAAGGATCGACATTAGGGCGTCTTCAGTGATATTAATTACACCAAATTTGTCAGCCAATCTATCCCACTCGTTGAATTTCTCAAGCAATGAAACGATGAAGGAGTTCAGGCTCGTTTTTCTTGCTCTTGCCTCTTTTTCTAGAGATTTTTCAAGAGCTTTTGGTAGGCGAATCGTCTTGACGGAAGTTGATTCGATCTCTCCCATGAGGTCAACCACGTTGTATTTTTCTGAATGCTAATGACATCATATGAATATTTCTGAAATCGAACTCTGAGATTGTATTCACAGCCAATTTATAGTCTCCTTCAAAAAAACAAGATTGAGCTCATCTCAAAAGTTGTTGCGTGCTAAGACCGGTATGTTATCGGCAATCAATTTCTTTGGTTAGCAAAGATAGAGGTTATAGATTATTGCAAGATTCGCAGCTCGTTTCGAAAGACCAACACGCACCAGTCAGGCCCGTAAGACGCATCCCGGTCAACTCCCTGAAATCTTCACGATATCAGGTCAGGGACGCCGCATTCTTCGACAAAGAGGAGCTGGAAAATCTCGCTGCATCAATCAAGTCAGTCGGGCTCCTTCAATTACCGAAAGTCAGAATCCATCCAGAAAATCCGCAGGTATTCGAGATCGTCTCAGGACACAGAAGGATTCGAGCCGCATCCGAGATTTTAGGCTGGGAGGAAGTTGAGTGCGAAGTACTGGATTGCGAGGACGAGTTTAGGATCTTTCAGCAATGTCTCGAAGAAAATATTCAACGACATAATCTTTCTTCATATGAAGAGGGAATCGCGTTTTTAATCAGCGAAAAGCTGTTTGGTCTCTCTCAAGAGCAGATTGCCGAAAGCTTGCATCAATCCAGGGCCACTGTTCAAAGCAAAAGGCAGCTTGCCCTTCTTGCAAACTCCTACCTTCAGTATGCTGAGTCAACATACTCAAATGCGTTCTTGAGGAATGTGAACCTGAAGCACATTGCAGTCTTGTCCAAGCTGAATCCAGATCTTGTGAAGCATGCCATTAGAATGATCGCAAGAGGAGTGACTGTTAGGCACTTGGAGCGCTTTGCCACTCTGTTTTCCTCAAATGAGTTTCAACTTGCTCGAAGTGGAAACGGGTCTGTAGAAAGCAATAGACACAGAGTCTCTAAAACTAGAATTTCATTAGCCGAAAACATGAAATTGGAAAGCATCCTGCAGCGCATCCAAGAGCTGGGCCGCGAATCACCGGAGCCCCTAAGAGCAGGTTTGAACTCACTAGAAGAGTCAATACTCGAGATTATTGAAATCAACAAAGCACTTGCAAACGAATCAAGGGGACAACATGACAAAAAGATCAGTTGCCCAAAGTGCGGCATTCTCATAGGTCTGTAGTACACCGAAAGAACGGCTCAATTTCGCTTTCGAACTAGGGTGTGAAATTGTTGAAAGAGGTGATCGGTCTGACTTCCCAAGTTGAACAAACACTAGCCGGATTTTGAATTTGATCGGGGATAATTTATCGCCTTGTACTTATGTTATTGCAGTCTACATTTCGGAAGAGGTCTTCAAGCTGACTGCTTTGCGCCGACTTTTCATTTCCTTCTATTCTATCTTTGTACCGACTCTGTGCATAGTCCAGGTCGAAAACAAACCTGAACGCCTGCTGCATGTAAGCGGCGGAATCCTTCAGAGATTAGCACGCTCGAATTTGACTGCTTCTCTCAATTGCATCCCAGAATTTCTTCGGGATTAACGATAACCGTTGCCGAGTACCGGATAATACTGGTAACTTATCATGCAGAATCCAGTCATGCGGTTGAAGGAAACAAGAGACAATTTACTAGGTCGAATAGAGGGTTATTCCAAACCTGACAACCCAGCTGGACGATCCGTTTCTTCCTTGCTCGATTCCTTCAAAACTCACTTGAAAGAGGATGACGATTTAACTTTCCCTCTTGTTGACTCTCTGTGGTCCTCACTCCAGAGCGGCGAATTCATTACTCAACTGAACAGCAACAACTTTGGAAGGGCGACAAGGTTACAAGAGTCTTTTCAGAATATTTGCTTGGAGCACAGAGAGATCAAGAGGAAAATAGAGGAGGCAACAAAAGCTGCATCCACTATCCAGGATGGAAATTTGGCCCTCCTTCTGCGAAAATTGTCTCATTATGTAGAGTTCGAGGAAAGCATTCTGTATCCGGTCGCTAAAGCAGTGGCGTATTCGACAGTTTCAAGATCGCAGCAGTTCGCGATTGATCCGTGTCTGATTCCTGTAGACAAACCTCCAGAAGCCTTCGAGCTCATGTATGGCATTCCTTAACCTGCACTGGAAAACTTCAGTCACTTGTTTAGATCGTCCCAAAGATCTTCGGGAACGAGCTTAATCCAACGCACTACGTTATCTACAATGAAAGTGAGTGAGAATTTGAGACTATTCGGAAGAAGAAAAGACAACAATTCAACGGAGGCATCCATTTCGACCAACTCGGAAGATCCTCTTGCGACTCTATGCGGTGGAGATGAACAACTGCATAAAGCGATAAGCAACTTTCTCCTCCTCAGACCAGCTGAGCAGATATCTCAGCTAGATTCTACTGAAACGCTGATCAGAAAGGCTGAATCTGCAGGAAAGGGCGATCCGACTACTGCTCGAATCAATCTTGAAACAGCAGTAAGGATTGAGATGTACAAGGGAAACGGGGAAAGAGTTCGAATGCTGCTAGAAAGAGCACAGCAACTTTCAACGGAAGGAAGGCTGAACAGAGAAACCATGCTCTCGAAGCTGGATGATGTAATGCGGATATCCAGAGAATACTATCACCAGAAACCGCAATCTAGAACAGTTGCTACACCAATTACCGTGAAGGTCTAGAGCAGGGCTCTTGTGCAAGCGTAATCTAGACAAGCGATAGGATCTGGAGCAAAGTTGAAACTAGCAACTCGAAATCATTATCGAACTACAAGTCCTTCGAACAATGGAACTAATCGGGTTACACTTCTAGACCCAAAGAATTTCGGGCTAATCCGTAACTACAAGGCAGTGTATCAAGTACCACAAGAGATGTCGAAACATGAGCTACAGATTGGACTACAAAGAGATGTTACCGGAGGTAATAGAAAGAATGAAGAAGGAACATGAAGAGTTCCGTAGAAAGATAGATAGAATCCAAAATCTCGTTGACGAGCAAAATCTCACTGTGGCATTTAGTCTTTTATCAGTTTTGAAGACGGAGATTCTGAGGCACGCAATAGAGGAGGAGGCAATAGTCGCTAGATCCATCATGAAATATTCAAAGGACGAGTCAGCAGAATCTGTTCGCATACTGCAGGGACATAGGAATCTGACTCATTTCTTCAACAACGTTCTTCCAAAACTTCCTACAATGGGTCAGGAAAAAGCTCAAAGGCAGATTAACGATTTCTTCTCCTTCCTGCGAAAGCATCACTCAGAAGAAGAGTCAACCGTCTTCCGACTCGCTCTCAACGGCATAACAAGATGTCGCGTTGTCGCTAGGTAGACTACCTGAAATCAAATCTGCTGCGTTCAGTGAGCATTATATTTGAACGGCAATCCGCAAGTAGGCATGCTTCAGAATTGTTCCATTCGTGGCACATGTCTACCCATGGTGCCGAAATCTGACCCGAAAGACCTACCGAGTTGGAAATGATGTGGTTTGATATTACTCCTAGGCATTGATCCCTGATATTGAGCTGCAGTTAATCGGTGCTTGCTCATAGAGATAGCAATGATTTTCAATTACCTAGAAAGAAATACAGTTTACAATCAAGAAACTCGAGACACAATCTGCCAGTAGAGTGACAGAAATGAACATTATAGAACTTGTAATGGTCGAGCATGCCAGCCTTAGACTTCACTTTCGATTCGTAAGGGAAAAGAGCGCCGAGCCGATATTTGAAGTAGAGGACTTTGTCCGAAACTGCCATGCAAGAGTCGAAGATGAGATAGTCTTCCCCAGTCTGGAGCAGATGGTAGGTACTGAAAGTCAGCAACTGACCAAGATAATATCAAGGCTCGAGGCAGACCACAGGTTGATCGAAAAAATTGGGGAGCAGATAAAAATCCACACGGCTCAAGACGAGAGCGAAGCGCTAAGAAAGAAGATACTTTTGTACGCAGACACTGTCGAATCTCACAACTCGAGTGAGGAGACTCTGATTTTCCAATTCTGGAAGGCAGATTCAGAAAAGGAAAGAGAGTCGATTGACAAGGCAAGAAAGATCATTGAGGAATTTGGGCGCGAAAGATACTTCAGGGTGACTGGAATTTCAGAGAGGCTCTTTGACATGGCCGCCTAGAAGACGAGGTTAGGCCGGCGAAACTCATCTAGTCAGCATGAGAACCACCGCCGTGTAATCACTTGAATTTCAGATAGATACTTGTCGATTACTCTGATTCTTCAGAGCTATCCTTTGGCCGCGCTGAACGAACGGCAGTCTTTGGAGTAATAGCTAATCCAGAACCCGATTTTTCTGTTGAGAAGATCTAAACCAGAATTTCAAACGATAAGAGAGGACGAATTTGCATACGAAGCGTTGCTGGATATCGCGCATGACCACTTTCTGTGTTTTGTTTTATTCAACAGCCGGAAAAGCTGTCGAGCTAGTCTTGAGAACCGATTTGAACCACGAAATAAGAGACATCAAATGAATCTATTGTGGGATGAAATAATAGGTTCAAAAGCAAATTCTCTCACAAAGAACTTGAACAGGTTATCTTTGCCTGTCCTACAGCCGAACTTGCCTCATTTAACAAACCGTAATGTTTCAACCCTCCCAAAGCTTACCTCACACAAGATTGCGTAGGCTAGCGCTATTTCGTCTTCCTCTAAGTAGCCAGCTTTCTTGTCGCAGGATCACTTTTCCTTTATACGTTCAGTTTTCTCTTCTTCCCTCAATTCGCACCATTTATGCCCACAGTGCTTGCACTCGTACGCGTATTGGAATTCTTCTACATCGACGACGACTGGCCTTTCTTCCGAGACTGTAGTCACCTGCTGAACTCCGTAAAGGCCGTAGGTTGGAACTCCACTGAGCTCTTGCTCTGTGGTCTTGATCGCTTCCTCTTTGACTAGCTTCTTGCCAGCGAGTCTTATCTCAAATCTCTTGCCACAATTAGGGCAGCTTCTGAAAATGGTTCGAAAGTCTGGCATAAGGTAGATAACCGTACAGTCGTATTTAAGGCTGAATTGCCGATTAATGCTGCGATTAAGCTATTAAAGGGGACACTGTTTCTCGCTTGAGCCACTCTATTAGGCGGTTCATAAAAGTGATGTAAAGTATTGGTGATCGACCCGTGTTCTAACACGGAAGAGGACCTGAAGAGTCTTCTAAACTTCTAGAGATTCCTCGTAACCCTTTTTGAAACTCTCGTTGTTTCCAAAAAGTCTCTTTCCGAGCGTTACCTCCGAATCTTCTAGTTGCGCTTCGATCAGGCCGTACCCGTATCCGCAGCCTTCCAGGAAGTATTTGCTTGTCTCCATGAGATCCAGTATCTGATTTCTCATCTCAATTGTAAGTTTGGCAAAACCTAATCCGAATCCGATTCCTATCCCTCTTGCAAATTGGGGGATCCAGAC
>JAJYUX010000090.1 GCA_021792315.1 archaeon | reverse complement strand
AAGGTTTGAAGCATCCGCGAGTTCGGGAATTCTGTCTTGACGATTAATGGGTTGATAGCTTTCGGCGCGGCTTCGTCTATCGCGTCTTTCCTTATCACTGTTCTAGGAACGCGATACCTGATATCGTATCTTCCAAGTAAAAAAATGACTGTCGTGGATTATCACAAGGATGGTAAGCCGCCTATTCCAAGGCCTGGCGGCCCGGCCATAATTGCTGGGATAAGCGTGAGTGAGTTTGTGTTGTTTGTTGTGACTGGGAGTTACGCTGCTCTTGGTGTTCTTTCGGTGACGTTAGTGTCAGGCCTCATAGGTGTCATAGATGATTTGAAGACTTTGGGCGGTGTGGCAAAACCGGCTCTACTCCTCATCGCTGGCCTTCCGTTATTGATTCTGCAGTACTTCATTCCGGGAGGCGGAGTCTTTGATCCTCATCTCTACCTGCCGCTTTTCGAGACGCCTGCTCATATTCCTCTTCTTTATCCTCTGCTGATACTGGTCGCTATACCGGTTGTTACTAACACCATCAATACAATCGACGTACTGAATGGGGTGGTAAGCGGATTCATCATCATAGCCCTAGTTCCAGTAATCTGCGCAATTATTCTGAAAATTGCATTGGGAAAGGACAACCCTGTTGTTCTCCTTGTTGTGCTTCCAATCATGGCATCTGCAATCGGTTTCTTCATTTTCCATCGCTTTCCTTCCAAAATCTTCCCTGGAGATTCTGGAGCAATCGCGCTTGGAGGCGCCTACGCAACAATAGCGATTGTCGGCGGAGTGGAAATCGTCGCTGTTATCGCCATATTGCCAGCAATTCTAAATTCATTCTTCTTTCTTTCCAGCGTGAAAAGGCTGGTTGAACACAGAGAACTCAAATCTCAGCCAATCGAGATGCTTCCTGATCTCAAAATGCGTGCGACCATGGATCGCGAGGCTCCTGTCACTTTAATGCGGCTAATCGTCGCTAGCAAGGCAAAATCCGAAAAAGAAATTGCAAATGATATCTTCAAACTCGCAGCTTTTTCGGCAGCACTGGCGATTGTTACGGCAATTCTCACGTGGGTGATTACTATTGGCTAAAGACTCCTCAATGGTGGCACTTGTTGCAATTTTTGGAGCGGCTTGGCTTTTGGTTTTGATCGGCGCGATACTGATATTCGAGTTTATCGTGCCAGTTACCATCTGCGGTTGTTTCTTCGATGGGGTTCTAAAGGCCGGTCTCGCAGCGATACTTGGCGCTGTTTGGTTGTTGACTATGGTAGCTATGCGGAATCTACTTGTGAGGAAGTCTCTTTATTCAAAGTCAAGTACTTGAAGCCGGAACACGCTTATTCCAAGCGAGTCTCTTTGCTTCGTATTCTGATCTGGAGTATATCTGCTTAGCTGGCGAACCTACAACAACAGATTCCGGGGGTACATCCTTTGTAACGACTGAGCCCATTCCAACAACGCTGTTCTTGCCTACAGTAACTCCTGCTTTGATTACAGCGCGTGCACAAATGATAGCGCCGTCTTCGACAGTCACTCCAATCATCTTGTCAGAAAGAGGATATGGATCGTTTGTTAGCACGGCGGCAGGCCCGATGAACACATTATTCCCAATGCGAGAAAGTGGTGGGACATATGCCATTCCTTCGATCTTGCAATCCCTCCCGATCTTGACGCCATAATCGATGTGGGCAAGAGAACCAATTTTGGTGTTATCTCCTATCACAGTATCGCTGCCTACATATGCAAAATTCCAGACTCGCACGTTTTTTCCTAATTTTGCATTTGGAGAAATCAGGTTAGGAACTTGATTCTTCTTTGCCGGCCTAACTCGAGCTTTTTTCTTCATCCACTACTCGACCTTGGACACAGAAGTCAGAGATGTGTCGGTTTTCCCTGCTTCACGATCTTCTCGGGTAGCTTGTCTTGGAACTTTTTCAGAAATTCGAGATCTTCATTCTTGTTTCGCAAGTCGTCAGGTAGCATCACTGGTATCTCGTCTATAATTGGGAAATACCTATTGCAGTCGGTGCAGAACATCGCACCGTCCACAATCATGTCGCCGTCCGAATTTATCTCAAAGAGTTCCAAAGGATAGTGCTTGTCTATTGGGCAAGCAAGAATGTCCAAAAGTTTTCGCTTCAACGATATTTCTGGTTCTTCGTTCACGACTACATATATTTAATTTGTTGGAAATGCAACAAGTTGGTTCAATCAAATGGGAACCGTGTGCGCTGCTGAATTCGAGATATTTCCTCATTGAGACAGGCCTTACGAAACTACATTCTTAAACTGGCGAATCCTTGAAATATTCTGGTCATCGAGTTTGATGTTAAACGCCTTTGGTGGTTTTTCAGAAAATCCCTTGATTGGCGGGCAAACGACGGAAACGTCCAGTTTGACTCCAGACTTGGAAAGGTGTTCCAGGAAGCTGTTGTATTCCTCCAGCTTGTGCCAGTCCGCCCCGCGTTCAGAGCACAGCGCCATCCATACCTCCAGAGTGTTGTTGTACAGGAGGGTTTGTCTAAGCTCTTCCACATTCTTTGCCCTTGGCAAATCGGTTTCCACTACAATAGGATCTTTCACACAATAAAAGTTTGATATGGTCCTTGAGAAAAATTGCGCATTGAGCGGAAATCGCTCAATGCAGTAAGAGACTAGTTGGTTTCGAGAGGGATCTTTTCGAAACGCGAATCTCTGTTCGTGACGATTCCGATCTCGGTGGGTGCATCTTCGTTTGTAGCGCTCTTGATAGATTCCCTGGCAAGCGTCACGACTTCCTCGCCAGACATGTCCCGCCGGTACTTCTTCTGGATCATTTCAATTGCCTGCTCGGATTTGTAGCCAATGGCAAATGCGGATCCTTTGAAGAAAGTACCGCTTGGATCGACCTGATACAGTTGCATTCCAGTCTGGTCCCTTCCAGCCATGATTACAGACGCGCCCAGGGGTCTCACTGCGTAGATGGTGTATTGGTGAAGATAGGAGCTGAGTCCCTCTGCTGCAGTCTTGACGTCGATTGGAGAGCCAAAGGTAAGACTGTGTTTCTGGGCATTAACCCGTAGTTCCTGAACTAGTTTCAGAACGTCCGCTATGTACCCTGCGCCAGTTGCTCCGAGATGGTCGTCGATAAGGAAGACCTTCTCTGAAGGATCTATCAAGGGCCTCGTAGGCTTTAGCTGACTTGCAAGAATTGCAACTTCGTCCGTCTTGATCCCAATCGTTGTAGATCCTCTGTTGACAGCCTCAAGAGCAAAGTCTACCTGGACCAGGGAACCTTCTGGACCGTAGAAGTACGGTGTTCTTCCGTATTGCTGAGATTCCAACTTGCTTCACCTCTCCTAGTTTGCCCTCGGAGCTGCAAACTGCAGGCGCGCTATCGCCAAAACGTCAACGCCGTTGCCAGATCCTGGATCTCTTTCCATTGCTGCCCTGATTGCCGATTCTGCTATCCTCTTGCCTTCCTCTATGCCGACTCCTTGGCGGTAACTGCTTTCCAGTACTCCATAAGCGATTGGGCTACCGGAACCAGTGGATACGTAATCTTCCGAGGAGACGGCGCCGCTCATGTCCGAGATAAAGACGTGGGACCCAGTAGAATCCACGCCAGCAACTATGAACTCCGCATAGTATGGTTGATATCTCTTCATTCCGTCATACGCAATATTCGCAATGAGTTTGGATGTTTCCTTTACAGAGAGTGGATATCCTCTTTGGAGTGTAACCAGTTTCCTTTCCGATCGGACAGCGTTGACCAGATATTCGGCATCAGAAACCTGCCCTGCGATAGCTACTGCCATCGTCTCGTCTATGGGCAGAATCTTTTGTGTTATCTTTGACCCTATGAAGAACCCTTTGCTTGCCCTCTTGTCGGAAGAGAGAACTACGCCATCACTGCACTTTATTCCAACTATTGTTGTCATCATTCATCACTTCGATAGATGATTGTCGGAAATGCTCTCTAGTTATTGACTAACTGACACTAGAAGCGAGTCACGTCGGTGGTTCTATGAGGCTCGTATGTATCTTTCGGGTACCGCGTTTCTATTCATCGTCTTCAACGATTTCCAAACTTGATCGAAGATTTCGTACACAGAAGGAACAATACGGGATGTGGAAAAGTTGTTGCCGGCAGTCGTGCCGATGGTAAGCGAATTTCGACTTATCTTGCATGTTATTTTTTGCATGGTATCATTAACGATCCAAGTTAGCGTTGTAGCGTCTAGTGTGCGCATTGAACCCAACCACCGAAGGTTTCCGAACCATTTGTAGCTGAGCGAATTGGCCAACTCACCCACGTTCACATCAGTTGGTAGCATTGCCTGCAGAATTGGGGTGACGGCAGTAGAAGGTAAGGTTGGGTCAGATCCTTTGATACCATTGCTCATGGTGATGGTTTCAAGGCCTTTGGGAGAAATTCTATAGGTATGATCGAAATGCTCGATGTAACCATCCCGCTGGAGTCTTCGGAGCGCACGAGTCAAAGTTTCCTGATGCAGTCCCAGTTTACGTTTGATACCTTGAAACGATAGATCTTGTGCATCTACTTCGCTTCCGAGCGCGTTCAAAATAGAAAAATCGTTGCTGCTGGGCAGATCGGCTTCCTCCCTGACCGAAGACGTGTTGATGTCGAGAAACTCCGCGCCAGGGTTCAAGGAGCGATTGATCCTCAGAAAAAGATCATCCGTCAAATATATACTTTGAGTGTAAGCGCAGTCCTCCCACGTTCGAAAGGAGCAAACTCGTTTTCTCCAAATGAGAAACTGAGAAAATGCGAAGGAGCATCTTTCACAGATTACGCGCAGTGTTCGAAGCAATACCCTAAGGCAATGACGGAGATACGCATGGCCTCCTTGCATGATAACGTGATTTGATCTTTGACATAGTGTGCGAAGGCATTTTGAATTGAGAAGATTTGTAACATTATTGCGGGAAAAGAAACTTGCCAACTCATCCTCTGTGGTGCTCCACAGGAAGACATCATGCAATAATGATCTTACTGTTTTTCTTGGGCATACTGTTGCCAAGGAATCCAACATCCGATCCTGTTTCAATGATTTCCCGTAATGAAGTAGCTCTGGATCTATCAGGATGTGCACGACCCCTTCGAGTTACGATGGATTCCTGTGCCTTTTTGAAGGACACTAGTCTACTTTCCGCACAGGCGCAGGAAAAGCAAAAGCAACGCTTTGAATGGCCAGCTGCTACTCGGTATTAATTTGTGATTATCTGCTCCAGACTCGAATCACCCTGTAACCAGAGCTTCACAGACGGGTCAAAGAGGAAGAGCTCGAAAAAAGTTGGAGGTTGGGAGTAAATTACTCCCAAATCCGCTTATGGTGCTGTGAGTGTCAGCTGGTTAGTTCCGCCGTTGTACTGCCCAATCTGGATGAACTTGTTCACGCCGCTCTCATGCACACACTCTAGGACATTGTAGTACGCAATTGTCTGGTCGCCGTACTGATTCAGCCAGATGCCGGTTGCAGAGGCTCCGTAGTAGTGGTCTATCACTAGAGGTGCAATCGAAAGTATCGACGGTCCGTTGTTGCTACCTGCAGCGAGTATGCTGAGCATCGCAATCCACGCGTTGTCGTACGCGTAGTTTGAGTATGGCTCTGGTGGCTGTCCGTAGGCCTTCGAGTAGGTGTTGTTGAAGTAGTTTGCCTGAGGTGCACTGAATGTTGCTGGAGAAGTGATTGTCAGGTTGACTTGAGACATGAAATCTCCGACAGACGATGAGAGCAGAGTATTGTCTGCGAGCGCCTCGATTCCATACCAGCGGACGGTGCTCAAATACTGGTCGGTGGAAGCATGTTGGAATATGTTGGAAGCTTCTGTCCCATACCCTCCGAGCACTACAACTGTGTTTGCCTTTGTTCCGCCGCCTGACAGGAACTGCTGGACATCGCTGCTTGCGGTTTGAACTTGTGCAGAATAGTCTGCCTGGTTTGGTGTATACTGTATGCCGTCAACCTTCAAACCTGCGTTGCTCATGATCGCGCTTGAGATG
>JAJYUX010000089.1:4295-6045 GCA_021792315.1 archaeon | reverse complement strand
AACTCAGTATGCGGTATGTTGCCGTAACCAACGATTTCACTCCTTTCCCGTATGTAGATCATTCCATCGTCCGTTTGAACCACGATCACGTTGATTGGTCTCAAGTAACGTGTGGAAACGATTTTCCCACGCTTTCGAGGATCCTTGATCGTCACTTCTGTTCCAACAGCTAAAAGGTTCTTGGTGAGTTGTAGACAAACTGGTATCAATGGCTAATGTTGGATTTAGTATTCAAGAAACGGACTGCTTCCACACGTGCCCTAGACGGGATTTTTATCAATCATGAAATGCTCTATAGCCCCCTATCCGAAGTCAGAGTAAATTAGACTCGTCTAAAGAGGCCCGTTAACGAACTCTCGCCAGAATTCTAGTCAAGCTCTTCGACAGATTTTAGTAATAATGTTTTGTCGACAGGCCTGTTGTACATAGAAAAGGCGCTCTTATCTTTCAATACTTCTTGAAGAGTTTCTCTCACCAAATCGTTTATCTTGTGTGCTGAAGCGATCCGTTTCATTTGGATGAAATCGATTGGGTCATTCAATAACTCTATTCCTTTCTGGGTTTCATCGTCGAGCAAAGCTATGATATCCGAACCATCCTTAACGACTTTCGCTCTTAGCCACTCGAACCTAGAAGGATTCATTGTCGGACCTTTGGTCTTGATATCGAATGTTCTGTCTCTCCTAGCCTTTACCTTGTACAATGTCAAAAGTCCCCTGGTCGGAACGAAGCAAATGCTGTCCTTTGCAATCACAGCCTCTTTTCGATTATCCTCTCTGCCACATAGAGAGTATGGAAGGTGCTTTGTCTCATCTTCGTGGAACGAACTCGCTGAACTCTGTTCGTAGCTTGAGGCATCGATCTCCATGTCGCCGATTTTTTTCCTACCTTTGTATATCGGCTTGCTCGCAACTACCTCAATTCCAAGAGGATCATTCGTGATAATCGTGTATCGATGAGATCTCTCGTACCTTTCAATTACTTCGTAGAAGGATCCCTTGAAGCTCGGCCCCACGACGTCGATGTCAACCGACCCGTAGTATGGATTGTAGAAGTAGACTGCCCAACCTCCGATGACGGTAGGCGTCCCAAAGTGCCGAAAGTATCGGAGGAAATTAAGTAGTTCTTCGTACGATCTTCTTACTAGCGGAGATCTGAACTTTGCTCTTTTTGCTGCTACCAACTTGTTGTTTCACACTTTCGTAAAGCTTCATTGCCCCATCACGTCCCGCGCCTCCTAGACAGAAGAGATCTATGACGACCTCGATCGGCTCGACTAGCACCAAGCCGCGTACCCGCCTTGCATTTCCGAGTATAATCTCAGAATCTGGTTTCAGTATTTGAACCACAACATCCCCTCTTCCCTCGATGAGAGCCCTGCGAAGCTCAGCAGGTCTGTCTGAATAGACATGTACTGTAGGATATGTAATGTAGTATTCAATGTATTTTGAGAGAGCCGAGAAGCAAGTGAATGCATATCGGCTACTGAGCGAGGAATGAATAACCGCGTTTCTAATCATTTTTTCCACCTTAATCACGTTAGATTCTTCAGTCCTGATCTCTTCAGACACAAGTTTTGATAACGGACGCTGGACTGAAAGGGCCTCGAGTAGTCTTAATGGGTCCTTGAGCTCTAGGTGTCCTCTCGCCTCTTGCAGGACTATTCCTGGAGCTTCTAGTTCCTTTACTACGTGGTTGACTAGATCTCTTGATACCTCCACGTTCCTAGAAATCTCAACTTGGGACGTTT
>JAJYUX010000089.1:0-4285 GCA_021792315.1 archaeon | reverse complement strand
TGTTGAGTAGGTAATTTACGACTTTGAACGTCTGCGGGGCGGTTAGCTTAACCATCGTTTTTAGACATGCCAGCTACCCATATGATTGTATTTAAGGAAATCCGATATATATGCGATAATCCGATATTCATCGGATTTCTTCTTTTTCACGCGACGAACCGTCCAGACGCGTGGTCAAGCTTGAACCTTCCCTCTTTAGTTGCGAAAATCCAGTGGCAAAGCACACATCCCTCCTTACACTCGGTAGCATCTTGATCGAAGTCGATAAGCCCGAGCTTTGACTCCTGCATCTCTAATCCTGCTTCTCCTACACCGATGTAATAGTCCTTTTCTTCAACCGGTGGAATCGATTTGACCCTTGTTCTTCCTTGTACAATTGTCGAGAACGGCCTGTGGCAGTTCCAACAGAGCTTGGGCGGCAAAAGATACGAAACGGGTTCCACTGATTCCTTGTGAATCGGATCGGACGGATTCAGGAAATTAACAGCTCCTCTGAGAGTTGATCTGAAAGGATTCTCAAAACCGCAATTGTAGCATCTCACACTGACAGCATTCTTTAGGAATGTGGAATTCGCCGAGGAACACGTTGCTGCATCTTTCATCTCCAAAATTCCATTTTCCTTCCTTTCCTTCCGCTTCGTTCGCTCTATGTCCGGAAAGAGGCTGTAGAGCCATTCGGGTTCGGTCACCTTCCCGGTGGCCAAAGCTAGTGCATAAGCATCTACAAACGATGCAGGCGCTTTCCTTTCCGCTACAAGTGCTGCAATCTTGAGCATCGTCTCCCTATCGAGCTTCAGTGATGCGAGAGATTCTATGTGTTCATATGTGAAGTAGAATTGCTGGATAGCGTTTCGCTCCAGCTTATGAAGATCGCTCACTATAGCAGGATCCAACCCTTTGAACAGCTCGACCTTTCTCTGGACGGCCTTCTCCGATGAGTTCATACTCTTCGAAAATCTTTTTGTAAATTCCGTTGGGAACCTGGCAATCATCTCGCTTAGGAAGGAAGCCTCTTCGAGAAAGCTCAGATCCTTCCTGACTCCGCCTTGGTCGGATAAGTTTTCGATATACTTTGAGATTGCCATGTCTTGATCTGTTAGACCAGTCTTGACTATTGCAAGGAAAGTCACGGGAGTTCCGTACTTCTCCATCGACAACTTGCAGGCCAATAGTCTCCTGATCCCAATAGTCGACCAGAAGTAGCCTTGCTTTGTGGGAACGGGAACGACAACTCCGGGGAGCTGCTGGCCGTTGATGTGGATTAGTTCGCAGAGTTTCTCAAGATCTTCGCCATAGTCAAACCTCATGTTCTTGAAGAGTGGATGGATGTCGCATTTTGAAAGCTCAATTTCTCTCATGCTTGATGACCCACTACTGACAAAAGCTTCACTCATTTTCTTTCACCTCGCGTCAGCTAAACTCTGAGGGAACGCATATTCCCATCACCAGCACATACCTTCTATCGCCGGCACTCAGATATGGAAGCGAGGGAATCAAGAGTTCCCAAGCCACAAGTTTACGTTCTCTAGACATGCGTGCGTAGACTCGAGCATCCGCCTCAAAGACTGCTTTTCTCGCAAGACTCCTCGGTGATATCCCTTTAGTTCCATTTTCAGTTAGCTCCCTGTAGCATCTCAAGAACTCTGACTGTAGCTGAGCTAGGCAACAGGAGCGAGTAGCGAGCGCCCTTGTGAGTGGGTGATTGTTGGAAGAAGGACTGAAGATTGCTAGAATTTTCTTTTCCTTCCTGTCCTGCCGCTCCTTTTCATCTTCGGGAAACCGCACATTAGCTGCAAGCGTTCTGCTTGCCATGTGAAAGGCTGCAAAGCTACTTTTCTTCGTGTTTACTCGCAGAGTGGCCGATTTAGCGTCAGTACCAATGTCTGCCCCGTCAAAGCTGCATATGGTACAGTCGCAACTCAAACTGATCTTCACATCACGTCCAAGAACCTCGTCAAACATAGGAATTAGAAATACTTCATAATAGCCGGACGCAATTTGTTCTACTACTGGTTCATACCTCGGTCGTTGTCCATTCTGAAGTATGTTATCGGGAACGAATGAACAAGCATGTTGTTCGCATTTGTTAGTTCTCCTCACAATGAAGCTAAGCCTCTTCGTCTTTAGGTCGAATCCAGAGTTCGCGAGACATCTCTGAATCTCGTCCACTGGAACACCTAATTCGCGTGTTTCGCTGAATATCAGGCCGGCTATCGACTTCTTTAATGAAAGCCCAGTTTCATCCTGAATCTTTGGAAGTTTCTTCTTGATACGTTCTTGGAGCTGATGTCTATCAGAATCCGTCACTTTCAGATGGCGAACTGTTCTTTCTACTTGCTTGTAGATCCGCGTTTCCGTTTCAGAGCTAAAGGTTCCTCGAATTAGCCAGTAACGTGCATTCCCAATGTCGCCCGATTTCTCTCCGACAATCTTTGAAATGCCGGACTTTGGAGGAGCCACTTCACCGTACGGAGCTGATTGCTTGATGAAGGTGGAATCGGCTGTTGTCTCATATTCTTCGGGCTGAAACGTATCATCTTTCGCAACCTCGTCCCAGGACTGAATGTTGTTCTTCCTGAATTCGACCATGTCTCTTTCAACTCTTGAGAAGTGTAGATGAGCTAATAGCCGAATACCTGATTACTAGAAAGCGCATCTAACAATCGACTCTTTCAATAAGCAAAGTGAGAGGAAAGAGATGATCGCCGACGATAGGTTCTTCACTCCTTCTGTCATTCTTTCACTAATAGATTTGCGCGGAGGAGTAGGTACTCTTGTTTATCGAGCTTAGGATCGGGCCTGGCGACTTTCGATTTAGATCTGTGCTTAACGCAGTTGCGTCGAACGATTTAGTGCGCCATGGAAAGGTCGCAAAGATCCCTAAGTTGTGTTTGTACGAAGATGCGGGGGTTCCAGAAGACGAGTGGCCCCAGCTACGGAAGCTAGTCGAAAGAGTATGCAACGGGCACAGTACTCTTCCATACGTCGTTGATGATTATGAATCGAAGACTACCAGTACCGAGGGGCGAGTAGTCGCGTTTAGGATTTTGCCCAGTATTGATCTTCTCTCATTTAGAAGAGAACTGGTAGAATCTTTGGGCAAAGAGTTTGCGAGTGTAAAACGTTGGGATCAAGAGAACAAAGACCCTTGGTTTCATATTACCATTGGACGGAATTTATCTGATGCTGACTATGGACGACTCTGGGAGTTCCTTAGAAACGAACGTGTTAAGATACGTCGGCCGTTGCAACAGCCTCTTCACGTCAAGAAGGCTAGACCATATCATCTTCTTGAAGCACTGAGAGTGACGATTTTTGACCAAGAAGGTGCTATTGATCTTGAATATGACTTGGTTCAAAGAAAGGCCCTGACCCGTGAGCAAGCTCTGGACTGGAGGGAATGGTGCAAAACACTCAGCGCATACAGAGTAGACAAAGGTATGCAAACGAGGGATCACGAATCGGTCAGAAAACTTCCTATTAGGAAGAGCAAGCCCAGAACGTTTTTCATCAGCGACCTTCATCTCGATCACTCAAATATCATCAGATACACAGCAAGACCTTTCTGTGAAGATATCGACGAGATGAACCAAGTCCTTATTCAAAACTGGAATAACATTGTGCGTGACAATGACCAGATCTACTTTCTTGGTGACCTCACATTCGGTAGGGATCACAAGCCGTCTAGTTACTGGTGGCCGATGCTGAAAGGACAGAAGATCTTCGTAAAGGGCAATCATGACGATGACACCGTAGCAACCGTACCATTCGATAAATTCAGCGTTTGGGACGAATATGAGAAGGAAACGAAGTACTTCACTGTAACTCACGACGCCGACGAAAGGCCTGACCATCTTAAGAAATGGGTGGAAGAAAACCGCGCTTGGGTGATTCACGGTGATAAACACAACAATAACGTGAGAGACTATCCTTTCATCGAAGGTAGAAGGAGGACCATCAATGTTAGTTGTGAAATTCTAGACTATAAACCAGTGAATCTGAGGTATATCTTATCACTAAAATTGAATAGGATTGACAGAATGGACACTATCCGAGCTCCTCCCATAGTTCACTAATCTCCGGCTCTTCCCATCCGCACTTCACTTTTCTTATTGTCTCTATACTTTTCGACATTTACAAACAGATCTATCAGAATGACGATCCAGATTTCAAAACTTATATTCAAGTTCTGAATTTAGAGCATTCATGACATCCCTCAAAAACGAAAACATGAGGGAGAATCTCGGTTCGCCGAGTGCACGTCCCCGGCACCACTCGTTTCGTG
>JAJYUX010000088.1 GCA_021792315.1 archaeon | reverse complement strand
CATTCTGCTGCGGTGGGGTACGGATGCGGATAGAAATATCCCCTCACCTGCAGAGGCAAAACGGGTGCCAATATCAGAAAGAGAGCTAAGACTACCCTTACCAAGAGAATAGTTCCAGCTTTCCTCTTGGATATCACCGAAGGTTGGTTCGACATGCTTTGCATAACACGCTTTCCTAGATCTCAACGACATTCTTATGTTCCGGAATAATATGACCCTCTATGGTCTAGAACACTTGCTTACCAGAGATGCTATTGGATGTTCCCCATGCTGGCATCAGTCTTTACAATTGCGTTTTTAGATTGCTTCCTTGATTGTATCTTGCTTTAGAGTCCACGGCGACTCATACCTAAGTGGCGGATTGCATCGGATTATGAAATAATCCTCATGACGTGCCTAGTAAGAATCACATCCATGCGCACTAGAACCTTCAAAGCGCATATTGCTGATTCCGCGAAAACATCGAGAAAATAGCTGTTCTACTGTCTAGTCTTAATAGTCACCGTCATGCAGATGTTCCGACATGAGGTTAGGTTTCTTAACTGGTAGATCTTTGATACTGCTTTTTGCATCACTTATCCTTTCCATCTCACCCCTCTTGTTTCTCGGATACGCATGTAATCCGGGTGGTTCGGGTTGTGGCATGGCATTTGCTTATCCGAATGGATTCACTTCAGTTAGTTCATACTGGCCCTTGGCGTTCGTGCCGGCGCTGTTGACTATCATTTCTCTAGCTTTTTCTGTTTCGCTAGATTACAGACACATGCATTCTAGGCATGCCTTGATGAAATGACTCGGAGAGTAGGTTGCGATGCGGTACAGAACTGCTATCATATCAGTTGCAATAGCAGCTCTACTATTCGTCTTTCTTGTTCCCTTTCAAGCTGAAACTGTTCCTGATGGATGCGTTGGTTGCTACGCACATTACTTCAGATCTTTAAGCTGCCAATTTGTCCCGGTTGGCATGGCATATTGGGCAAGCGGAATGAACCAAGTAGCACTGGGGTGCAGCGGTCCGATTATACCGTGATCGTTGGATGCACATGAGAATTATATTATGTAAATTCGCCGAATTAAAGGCTGGCTTTCCACAAAGATTTCAACCTACATAGAACCTATTTCCCAGAGTCACGTATCTTCGTCGGTGCGAAATCGGGATTACAAAATATGGACCGATTAGGTCCAGGAAGACGCGAGTGTAACAGACTCGTACTTGTCGGCATTTAGGGGATTTCACTTTATACGCTCTAGCGTTTCCGAAAACACCAGCCGCAGCAGTCTTTCCAATTGTAGCCGTACAAAGTATCCAATTCCAATAGCTTCAGACAAGAACAATCCAAGTACCGCAATGGTGAGATGCTTTCTGAAATCCCTCGTAAGTTCACTTTTCAGAACAGCATATACTTTGGGGGTGGAATTCACTCTCAAAGACAATATCTCTTTTTGCTATTCCTATCTTCGCGGAACAGTGTACCCAAATCAATCCTTCTTGATTGCTAGGTAAAGAAATGCAGCAAGAGGGAGCGCTACCCAGAGGACGCCAGTTTCGACAAGTGAAGGTATCGTAATTCCATATTGAACTGGAGAGATTAGCACTCTAGAACTTTGGTTCGTCAGGTACGTAATGATTAGCTGAATGAACTGTGCTGGATTTACAAATTGCAATGCAATCGTATAACCAATGAATCCGCTGGAGCCAAATCCTGTTCTGGTCAGACTGAGGACAATCAGAACAAGAACACTCCATAGAAACTCAAAGACGAGGAATATCCCAACGCCGATTCCAATTAGCAGACCGGATGATTTCACAACTCGCGAGAGCAACATCATTATCCCAATAAAGGCAGCTAGCTCGACAAGAAATGCGCCTGCTGATGCCAGCAAGAGAGTCGTACTCAAGAATAACTTTGTGTAATACATGACGAGCCCGTCAACCGCAATCATTGCCACGGAAATTGCAATCGCCATTCCAATGAACGTGGAAAAGAATCTAGAAAGAGCAAGCCCCCTTCTAGAAACAGGCTGAGCCAGGACTGATTCCAGCACACCGGACACACGATCTCTGCCGTACAGACTGTATGAACCGATTATGGCGATCAGGGGGACTAGCAAAGCATAGACCGATGTCAAGAATGAAAATACGAGCTGATTCGCTGTTTGTTGACTAATGCCTTGAGATGATGGATAGAGCTGACTAACTGAGAAAACATTGTTTTGCGGAGGGACAGCAACAGTTCCATTAGTAGAGAATATTCCAACGACGAGTTGGGAACCGTTTCCCAAATTCGCTTCTAATTTCGGGGGATCAAAAACTTGATGATAGGAATTCAAGCTTCCAAGGAATGTCATGTTGGCCTCGGTCAAATTAGGCGGAACGGAGAATTGGGAGCTGCATTGTGTTCCAAACTGAGTTACAGTACATGTCTGGGTAACGTTGATGAACATGTAATAGACAGAATAGCCGCTCGGGACCGAACCATTGGTGCCTGCCCAGGTGACCAACAGATTTCTTTTCTGAGAATTTGATGAATCAGTCGCACTCAAAATTGAATTTCGTGTTATGCTGACTACCTGACCCGGAGGCACCGGAACATAAGTGTAAGTTCCGTTCGCGAACTCAACGCTTTGAGAGTAAGGCGAAGGCTCTCCTCCTGCGCTCATTATTCCTCCATTTGGAAGATGAACCATGATAGGGACCGTGTAGTTTTCATTGACTTCGCTTATGTTGCTGACAGGTACCTCTATTGTGAATTCCGCTTCCCCACTTGAATTTGTAGTAACCGATGGGCCGCTGTAGACTTGATAGGATCCTGGATTTGTGATCGGACCTTTACCCCCGATTGGAAAAGGGTCAACGGTCAAATTAGCTTGAAGAGTTGGGCCGCTCACCGGTTGACCGAACTGATTGGTTTCAAAAACTAGAAAGTGATAGGTGCCTGAATTATCGTACCAGCTCATTACTTGGACATTTGGAAATTGGCTTGTACCTGTCGAACTAACTGAAAAGCTCGACACGAGAAAGAAACTAACCCCTATCAATAGAATCATCGATATTAACACAGTCTTGCTAAAGAAGACCTTTCGAATATCATACAAAAGCGGATGAGCCATTTTACTACTGTTACCTCGCCGCTGATGCTGAGACTGAAGTCGCTTGGTTTGGAGTCACACCAACCAACTTGAAGAAATAGTCTTCAAGGCTGGATTTCTCCAAGTTGAATTCTCTAATCAGAAATCCGCGCTTGATTAGCTCTGTACTAATTTGCGTAGGATCAACATCAAAGTTTGATAGCCACACAGTACTAACTTCTGTTCTTACCTCGCCCATGGTTCGCAGATAACCTAAAGCGTCGTCGTTTAGATTCTGAATCACGATTTTTAAGACTCCTCCAACAGCTTCGAACTGGGATGATTCTTGTTTGGTCGCGATCTTCACAATTTTACCCTTGTGAATGAACACAACGCGATCAGAAATGTTCTCTATTTCGGTAAGTATGTGAGAAGATAGAAGGACAGCCTTGCCCCTCTTCTTCAAATCGACCATGAGCGAACGGATGAAATGGATTCCTTCAGGATCTAACCCATTCAGAATTTCGTCGAAGAGATAGTTCTCCGGTTCTGGTAGGAGAGCCGCGGCGAGCGAGAAGCGTTTTTTCATTCCCTGCGAATACGTTCTTAGCTTCTTTTTCTCCTGACCTGCCAAGTTTACCTCTTTCAAAAGTCTCTGAGCTCGGTTCAATGCATCGTCTTTGGAAATTCCATGGTAACCTGCGAAGTATACCATCAAGTCTATTGCTTTACTGTTCAGATCGAAATTGGGAAATTCCGGAACCCATCCAATGTGTTTGGAAGCTTCCGGCTTTTCTCGTACTATATCATGACCATCTATGGAAATAGAACCAGAACTTGGTAGTGATACACCGCTTCCAATTCGTATGGTTGTGGTCTTTCCTGCTCCATTCAGTCCCACGAATCCAACAATTTCTCCATCATTTACGTCGAAGGTAACATTTTCGACAGCCGGATTTCCATTCCTAGAATATCTTTTGGTGAGGCCCCGCACACTTAGCATTTACAAGGCTCGGCTCCGAATTGGTTTTTGAAGTAGGAGAAGACTATTTATCTCCTGCGCCAAATAGCTCTATTGATCGTGCGATAACACTAGTGCCCCATTTAAACAAGTGAGACGATTCTCAATATTGAAAATAGTTTCCACGTTTGAAATAGCGTGAAATATGAATCATAATTCCCGGATGTAAGTGTACTATCAATACACAACATCTTGGATCGCAAAATTATCTTCTGAGTGTTCCAGAAAGCACAACATCTGTACGGACTCGGATCTTTGCGATACAGATTCAACTACGCTGGAGAGTTCAATTTCCGCGTCCCGCACTCATACGGCTCGCCATTTGTCTTTGGGAGCGTATCTCTGTTTCAGAAGGATCACGCTATTCATTCACTTGCAGAGCCATAGGATAGGCGCGGATTACGTTATTCCCATTAGAATATCCGTTCTAATGATTAGAATTAATAATCTCTTTCAGTTCTATTTCATTCAATGAAGAACTCGTTTGTTGTCCTCTTAGTATTGATTGCCATCTTGGTGAGTGGCATAGCTGGATACGGTTTTGCACCCATGAAGACGACATACGTGACACTTCCAGACTCGACTCGAACCACTACCACAAACAAGACAGTAACTGTCACGGCGACCAGCAATTCGCCATATTCAAGGAGCATCGGAGTGTATAGTGTCACATTTCAGCAAAGTCCATGCAATCCCACTGATTACGTGAGTGTGTGGTCAGTCACACTTGCAAATGAAACAGTCCTCAATCCATACAACGGGACTCTGCCTTTGTCTGGCGTGGTCACCATCGCGTCTTTCCCGAGTGATAGCTCAATCTCAACGATTACGTTTGTGGTTCCTGATGGAACGTTCAATTACACCGTAAAACCGACGGGTGGATTCAGCAGTTCAACTTCTGGAATCGTCGTAGTGAAAGGATCGAGCGTTGCCATTCGGCTTGATGTCGTTTGTCATCCATAGAAGATACATGACATTCCGCCATTCAAAGATCTGCTTTTGAACGAGCCTGTTATGGTGAGCATTCTAATAGAAGTAAAGTGATCTTCGACCCATATGATGAATCGATTCTATCGTGATTCGATAGTTTCGTCGATAGTTTCATTGGTTTTGGCGTGGATCACACAATTTCCCTTCCAGTATCGAGTCGTGCTTTTGATTCCCACTTGCAGTGGTTGCCCGGAACCCATACAATATCGTCCGTTGAACTTTCTCATTGACTTTGCGTTCTGGCTTGTGATTTGTCTTTCAATTCTATCCATTATTGACAATAACTTCATACAAGATAATGAGCGACGCAATAAGAAGGCGAGCCGAATTGAAGAGAGCTTGGGAGTGTCGTTTGCCACAGGTGTCATCGTTTTATTGGGAACATTATACGGCCTGCAATTTGCACGCCGAGAAGCTGACTATGGCATCGGAATCATGCCGGTGTGGGCCGCGTTAGCTGCTATTGCCTATTTTATGATTTCCACCAAGTTGTTCGGCGCCGACACCAAAGAAACATTACTTCGATTGGGGAGAAACTTACTTGTTGCGTTGCTAGGAGGATTCATATTCACTCTTGCTACTTCCTCATTTTATGGTGACGTACTCTTTTCTCTCTCAGGATCGGAATTCTGGAATTACTTTGAGTTTCTCATGACAGGCATTCTCCTGTTATGGTTCAGTATAGCATACATCATTGCAAACGCTTTCAATATCTGTTATTCAAAAAGAGATCAAGTCGACAGACAATCCTCTGAGACTCTGGCAAAGAGCGCCTAGATCTCACGGTTCCAAAATCCCTTCAAAGAGATTAAATTTGAGAATACTTTCAGAAGATATCTGAAACAAATGCATATTGTAACTTGCTAGGAATGATAACGGTCCAAATCTATGCAGATTACTTCTCACATAGCTGGTCGTCGAGACATTCAGTATTAGGTCCAGCAACTCAGACGCAGAACATTCCTTGCTGAATGCCGTAAATATGTCCGGTGGATGGATTCACCTGAACAAA
>JAJYUX010000087.1 GCA_021792315.1 archaeon | reverse complement strand
GGGAACCCATGCTCGACGAGGCATTTGAAGAGAATGAAACTGAGACCTTCGACGAAGAGATTCTTCCTTGTTGAAGGTAGAGAATGTCATTAGATATTGAGACGCTGAACGGAATTGTCTTGCTCGCTTTGACGATTCCTATTTTGCCAGTATCATGCTCAGTAAACCAAGCATTCCCGTTTTGGTCAAGTGCGAGCCATAAAGTCTCGGTGAGGGGCCGCGTAGGGACTAGATACTCTATCAGAGTGCCATTTGAAGGATCGAATCGCGCAATTCTGTTTCCCTGATGTTCTGCTAACCATACGTTGCCGTTCTTGTCTATCAGTATCTGAGCTGGCAGGGATTGCACTATTGGCACACCGCCGAAACTTACTCCAATTGGAGGATTGACCCAGAACTGCCTCCAAGTGTTGTTTTGAGGAATGAATTCGCCAAAGCTATTCGCCCCGTGGTCTGTAAACCAAACATCGCCTCCAGAAAATGTGATGCCAAGCGGAGAGAATA
The DNA here is from genome assembly GCA_021792315.1 of archaeon. The sequence continues at coordinate 5,698 of JAJYUX010000087.1, read as the reverse complement.
CTTGGAAGGGCGGCGCGTATTCTTGTATTCCGTTTGGGGTGCCTGGTTGTACATTGTTTGGATCTAATACGCCAATTTTCTTTGCATAAGTTTCAGCAAACCAGATCCTGCCCTTAGAATCAAAGGTCATCATGCCCGGCCCTGAAAATGAAGTTGGCGTGTCAAATTCCTCAATATTTCCGGAAACAGGATTCAGCTCTCCTATCTTGTTCCCGAGTATTTCAGTGAACCATATCATGTCATTCGGGCTTATCAGGATATCAAACGGCCCCGCTGCTTTTGTTGGAACTTGATAGAATTTCACCTGTCCTGTTTTTGGATCAAACTGCCCGATAGAATTCGACGCAGCCCAGGTAAACCACAGATTGCCTGTATGGGAGTCGTATGCTATCTGACTTATGGCGAGCGAAGCAATGTTAGACAAGTTTGCGGATTGAGTTTGTGATTGGCTGGGAGCCGTAAATGGATACTCTTTGAAAGATTCGTTGCTTGGGAAGAATACTCCTACCTTGGATGCACTATCTTCCATGAACCACACATTTCCGGACGGATCAACAGTAATTCCGGCCGGACCTGAATCGATCATTGGTACATCAAACTCCCTGACATAGGGGCTCAAAACTGTTGTTCTGTTGATGTTCAACAAGGGAGATGAAGAAGAAGTACCGGCAGCTGCTGCGCCAGTAGTGGAAGAAAGAGCAAGTGGAAAAATAATAATTGAAAAGTTAGGGACGACGGTCAGCAATAAAAGAAACAAAATTGAAAGACTGAGGAATGATCGAATCCCTGAGAGATTGGTATTATGAATCATTCCTCTGGCTTTCGCTCCAAAGCAATCGTAGTTGTTTCTGGATCAGAATCTGTTGAGGCCAGCGCAGGTCTCTCTTCCGTTCCCTTTCTTACTTCAGGGATGTTGTCGCCAAACACTATTCTTTCTCTCACCTTTGCTCCTCCCTTGACCCAAGATACCAATCTGTGCGCCACACACATTAGCGGGCACATTGCAACAAAGAAAAGCAGTGGAAGGACGGAAATGAATGCCGGACTTACAAGGACGGAAGCAACAGATACTGCAATAATGACTGCCGCTAGCCCCACAAGCACAAGAAGGCGCCGCAGGTTGATATTCCAAGCTCTTAGATTACTTTCGCAGGTCATGAATAAATTGTGGCACCCCCACGTGAGCAATGTCAATCTGAACACGTGTCGCAGCCACCGAAATCATCGCACCTCTCCTGTACTCGTTCGAAAGTTTTTTCGAGAATAATTTCCAGCTTAGCGCGAGACATCTCTATTCAGCTAAACTGCGGAGAGGATTTAGCCCTGTCGGTTTACATTCGTAACGACTTTTATGCTACATCCCATAGAACCTGACAAGGGAAGCTCAAGAATACGATTAGTAAGAAGAATGAAAATTTCACAGCCCTCCTAAATACGGAGATCTTTTTTATGTCGCAACCATATCATGTATTACGAGAACCGTTCTCCGAAAATTCCGGAAGTGAGGTCAAACAAAATGCTAGGAATCTGCGACGTATGCAGGCTAACCCTCAACGATACTAGAGTGAAGGAAGTAGAGTATTGTGCAGTGTGTTATGCGTATATCTGCAAAGAATGCGAGTTCAGTTCGAGAAGGATTGTCGCGTTCGCGAAATCTAAAGGAATGAGCTTGGAACAATTTAGGCGTTTACAAAGAGGAGGGCAATAGCGCTCATTGTAATGTAGCAGAGGAGTCGCCTCCAGCCGATCAGAAACAGATCCTTTATTATGCAAAGGTTCAAAAATCTAGATCATGCATGGTATTATACGGACCTCTTGAGATCAACAGTCTGCTCTAAGTGGAAACTATCAATTGCCCATTTTGCATGTAAACGTGAATCGCACAAAAAATGCTGCAGCGAAATGTAAAAGTGCCTGCTTCATCCGCGAGGAAAGTTACGGTGTAAGATGCGCCCGGCTGCAATGCGACGCCGCTGTCAAAGTAGTGACCGATCATGAACCCATGAGGTTCGTCTCCTTCATTCACAACGTGTATCACGACAGTCTGACCCTTTTGGACGTGAATAACAGGCCATGGGGTTGTAAATGAATGATAATAACTTCCGTTCATCCCTGCGCCTGGGCTGGGATAATCATTGTCTACAATTGTAAAGTAGACTGTGGAGGAAGAGGTAGCATTGGTACTGGTTGTTCCAAGCAGATTAGGGTAATGCAGAGCGACAATTATTATGATGGAGATTGCTACGACAGCAGCTGTGGCTATGCCGATAGATAATTTCGATTTTGCTATCATTTTTCTTTCTTACCAAATCCTGAACGATTCTAGAGATGATATCACGAGCGCCGAAAAACGCACTCTGTTCATTCTTTCAGCCGTGGAAAAGACCAGCCAAGTACATTAGATAAAAACCCAAGAGCACTGTAACAACCGAGAGATATTTTGAATCGCCCATTTCTAAAAATCTGGGAATCAACTTGTATTCCGCAAACACTACGACAGCACCGCCAAGAGCAAAGAAATAAGTCGGGTCGATGAGCGAATACAATCCAATGAACAGACCAATTATGGTGGGGATGCCGGCAATTAGTCCTAGAGCCGGTAGACGAATGCCCTTCCGCGGCACTCCCGCAAGCAAAGCAAATGTGCCTATTACAAGACCTTCCAGAATCTTGTGAATCACGTACGCAATAGCTGGACCTAATCCGCCTATCGCGTTTATTATGGATGAAGTGTATTGCAAAATGCCTCCTATTTCTATTCCCTCGCCCACCGCATGAAAGCCTATCCCGAAGGCAACGATTGCACTAACCACAAAGGTGATGCTAATCGCACGAGTCCCTAATTGTCTACTGTTTGTGGAAATTTGCTCCAAAGTATTGGGGCGGCTAGAGGTATCTTGCAATGATCGCGAAGTAGACGACAATACTGTTTCTAGACCGAAGAACAATAGCAGAGCAAATGCAAATAACACGGCTAGAACAACGTGAGCTGCTCCTCCAGAAAACCCTTGATTAACGCCCAGAAGAGCCGCGTCATTCATAACATCAAGGAAGAACCAAAACATGACTCCGGAAGAAACTCCTGTGAAGAGAAGAACGAACTGCCTGTGGTCCTTCTTCATGCCGAAACTCCCTGCAAGTGTAGGAAGATAAAGCCCAAGATAGAGAGGCAGGAAAGTAGCCAGAATCGAAATTCCGAGACCCAGAAACAGATTCGACAATTTGTAACCCTTGTAAGATCAACTCAACGATTTGTTGTCAAGCAAAGACGCCCAGCGAAAATGCCGTGCGCCCTTTCGAAGAAGAAGAATAGGAAAGAGAACAAAGTAGCTTGTAGTAAGCCAATCAAATTCACAGATTTCTTAACGCCATAAACTGAGTTGATCAAACACGTGATCCAGCCGTATGTCAAGGTGTGCAAATTTTCTCCCCTACCAGAATGGTATGCTGGGAAATCTCTTGTGTAGAATCTTGTCTACCCCTTTCTGTCTTCCTGCTTGAATTACGATTAATCCAGCAAATATTGCAGCATACAAGGGCCCCGTGCCAATGTCTGTTGCTCCAGGTTGAAGGATACCTCCGAATCCCTCTGCAGTGCTCCAAATCAACAGGTTGAAGATTATTCCCATAGTTGAGACAACAGGTGTTAGCAAGCCCAAGAGAAGGAACGAAGCAATCAGAGTTTCGAATATTGCGATTAGAAGGGTAAAGTTTGGCGTTGCCTGAGCAATGTTAGCCCAGAGATTCATCCAATTTTGGGCGAAGCCCGGCTGATTCTGTGCCGCCGATCTAATCATGTGTCCGAAATCACCTCCGTAGTAGACAAACAACCACTTGAAGTAAGCATCAATGCTCCAAACTAATGCAAAGAAAATTCTCAGAAGAACGCGCCAATTGCGCCTTACGAATGCGGCGTCTCTGGGCGGAAAATACTCTTCTTCCTCCTCTGCACTCTTGCTACCGAGCCCGCGCTGCTCGTCGCGTTGTCCCTCGGAGCGAGGCGGATAGAGCGTTCTGCGCATCACTTTCGGCGTGGTTGCGCCTTCAAACTATTTGTCGGTTTCCCTTTACATTCGTAAGGCAGAAGGAAACAAAAGCTTGAAACTTTTGTCACGCCGCACGCCGCAACAACAAAATCTTATATCAAGCGTTTGTGGCGCATCCGCAAGAAACGGATGCTACGGGCAAAAGTAACGCCATCGACCGCTTATCTTTTCATGATGGTAACATTACTCTTCGGTCTCCCCTTGCTTACAGTATACTATGGCGTTAATTCGACATTTTATTTTCTGGCAATTATTCCATACTTTATAGTAACTGCGGCGGTGACGGTTTTGCTCTTGCTGCTATCACGCGGCAGCTACACGATAGCCAGTTCTGTTCCGCCCAACAACAACAGGGCCGCAGCTTTCATTGCGCGATTCAACTCCATTCCTTCATACATTATACTCGGTCTAGCTTCCATCACAGTTATTTCATTTGCAGCAATGAGAGTATTGGTCGCATCTGCATATCCATATCCTCCTCCTTCACTCGCGGGTACTATTGGTGGGACCTATATCTTACTGTTAACAATAACATCGGTAATTGGGTTCTCTAGAGCCATTTACCGCTTCTTTCCAGTTCTCAAGCGCATTCTTGAAGCAAGGAAATATGCCCTAATGTCCATAATTCTATCAGCGTCATTTGCACTCGTTTATCTGCTTGAAGTCAACCAAATCGTGATAACTGGATACGGTGCGGCCGATTACATACCCTCTCCCGGGAACACATATCCTTTTGCTTACGTTTTCACAGTCGGAGTTCAGCAACCATTCATCAACCTAGTTTACTTGCCCTACGTCCTGATTCAGCTCAATTCCTTGATCAATTTGCTCGTCATACCTTATGAAATGGTCTTTGCAACGGTACTGTCGCTTCTCGTCGCATCCAATGTTGTAATGGCGCACTATCTGATTTCGAACAGTGGACTGAAATGTTCTACCAAAGGGACGACCCTGTCCACAGCTGGCTCACTCGTTGGTATGTGTGCGACCTGTCCAACATGTTTGGTTCCTGCTTTTATCACAGTGCTATTTGGCGGCATAGCTGCTGCCGAAGCTGTGTTTTCAAACATCTACGGTGTTGTTCTTCCGCCTGTAATCAGCCTCGCCGCTTTACTCATCAGCTTGGTCTACATGTCGAGAACAGTGAGGAAGAGGACAGCCATCGATGCCCGCTAGCATGAACGAGCTGAAGCTTAACGTCTTGTTATTAGAAGGAATCCAAGAAGGACTTTCAGCGATCAAGTAGAGTGCGCAAAGAAATGTTTCGACACAAGTGCACTGCCACTGCTGCATTGACATCGACCAAGATAGTTCTTATTGTTGCAGTACTTCTCGTGCTGGTTTCCGCAGTAATGTACTCTTTCTTCTTGGCCCCCTTGAGGACGAATAGCTCGCCAGTAAGTGGTTCGAATTGCAAGAACGGATGTTTCATAAGCGAGCCTGTCGTGGATGTGCTGATACCCTCACTTGCAACGATTCATGGGTTCAATGGCGCGACAAACCATGTGTTGAATGTGACAAGGGGGCAAACTGTTTCTATGATTGTAGAAGTGTACACTTCTAATGTTGGCGTAAATGCCACGATGCAGCTCTTGATCTATCCTCCTCCGGGAGGATCAAATTCTTCTAGCGGAACGACCTCAAGCAACACA
>JAJYUX010000086.1 GCA_021792315.1 archaeon | reverse complement strand
CCTTGCATCGACCCGTCTGCGATATTTACCAACACTACGCCAAAGAAACGGAGATAACTTTGGTCCGGGTATGCAAAACCAGTGCTCAGCGGATAATCGATGTATATCTGGATCGCAAAGTAGAGATCATTCTTGCCGATAGCCGAGTCAGTGACAAGATAGGTCGAACTGTCTTCGACAAGGCCGTGAATCAAGATGTTCTGAACTCTAGAAAATACCTCTCTGTCATGGAGCATTTGTATGCAATCTTGCGGCGGGGAGAAAGCATAACCAACCTGGCCCTGTTCGAGGAAGTACAGCGCTCTTTGTCCCCCACACAATGTGTAGTCTGGTGCTCCGGAGTAGCTCACGTTTTCTACTTCGGGCGGAGCTTGTGACACGTTAACGTAGACGTCATTTGCGAAACCTGGAACACCAGGATTGTCTTCGCCATAATACATCAAAGGTTGCGTCTTCAACCCGAAAGCAGTAGTCGCGTTGACAAACTCGCCTGTGTGAGTGTCCATCACAATTATCTTCGAACTATGGGTGTAGATCAGATGAGTTGCGATCCAGTCCGTGGCATCGGGATATTGGAATGTCGTGGGTGAAACCCAGTATTCCTTGTTGTTCACGTAAACAATCTGAGGAGGGGTAACCAGTTGGAGCCAGTTTACGCCAATTCGGTTCTGGCTCTGAGTTAACGATGAGTTGCTGTCCCATTGACGGATAAGGGAAAGGGTCTCAGAGGTGTTCCCCGACGGAATGTGGGCGATGTCCGTATAGTTGATGTCCTGAATTCCAGCAGCCCACCTCCCAACTGCAATTTGTTTGGATACAAGCGGATTCCACTCATACGCGATGTAGTTGTTGTTGAAGTTTAGCCTATAATAGGTGAAAGCTCCAACATTCAGCAAGAGAAGACCGATGATGATTATGGTAATGACAAAGATACCAACTCTTCTTCGCTGAGCCAGTGGTATCGTCTCTCGCGTCGATCTTATCTGATAGTACAATGCGAGGACAATGAAAGCAAAGAGAACCGTCGCTACAGCGCCCCACTCATATGGAATGGTGATGTCCATTCCCCAGTAAGGAACGCCTATCAGGATTGAGAAGACAATTGCTGATAACGTAACAAAAATATTTCTAATCCATTTATCCCCTGCCCTAATGACTACGTCTCGGATAAATTTAAGAAAGAAACGCAAGGCGACAACAAACATGAGAACAGTCAGAACGTAGGTTATCAGCTGGTATTGGATTTCCATGGTTGGAACAAGCGATATTATCTCTTGCCCAGAAGCAGGAAAGAGAGGAAGCGACATTATACGTACCACATCAGCCCAGCTTCCGAATCCCCTTAGCGCCAAGTCTGCAGTTATAGTGAAGTTGCCCAGACCCGGAAATCCATTGTTAAGCGTGAATATGGTAAATAAGACAAACCACTTCAGGAGCTGCCAAAATCCCCAAAGCAATCTTGAAGGACGGATGTAGATTGGTCTCACTCGTCGCTGAGGAACTTGGCCTCCGTATCCTCCATACGTTGCTTGTCTATACTGCAATCCCATGATCGCATTGAAGGCTTCAAACAGATCGCTTCGTCTCGGAATGGGATTGACAAACAACAGCGCGAGTAATGCTGCTACGACAAACGTGAGGCCACCGTAGAAATTTATTGCAAACCAGTCTAGTCCTGCCTTCGCATTGTACATGTATTGGAGTATTGTCCAGTTTAGCCATACAGTAGCGCCAATAAATCCAATCGCAGCAAGAATGAGCGCAAGAATCACGAAGGGCAGGATTCTTCGTCTTTCCTTGATAGGCACCCGTGACCCAGGAAACTCCTCACCGCCCTGCAAGTGCCCTCATTTTATACTTCCGGCGCATTCATGCTTTTAAGGAAATTCCAAGCTTAATTTTTGGGAGAATTTTCGGTCCGTTTTACAGGTTTGTGATCGATCTTGGCTTTGAGTGAACCCGTATCGTACAGGCAGTTCAAGAGGATAGTATTTCACGTAGACATGGACTCCTTCTATGCTTCTTGCGAGCTGAGTTCAAAACCAGAGATGAGGGAGACGCCATTCATTGTAGGAGCCGATCCTAAACAAGGTAAGGGAAGGGGCGTGGTTGTGTCATGTAGTTACGCGGCGCGAAAGTTTGGGGTGCACTCTGGAATGCCAATATCAAAATCGTGGGAGCTATGTCCACAAGCTACGTACGTTCGGCCAAATTTCGAGCTGTACGAACAAATCTCCTTTAGAGTAATGCAGCTATTGAGGCAGTTCGCAGACCTAGTTGAGCAGGTGAGTATTGATGAAGCCTATCTGGATGTTACACACAGAATCGCAACTGTACTCGAAGATCGGGTGGAGGATGACGAATTGAGCGCCATTCAAGCACTTGCTGACTCTATCAGAAAGGCTGTAACGAATCAGGAGAAGATCACGTGCAGTATTGGGGCGGCGGAGACAAAGATCGTCGCCAAGATTGCAACCGATACGCACAAGCCAAATGGATTTACCGTTGTCCCACCCGGAAAAGTTCTTGATTTCCTCTCTCCGCTAGAGGTCTCAAAGATTCCCGGGGTTGGCAAAGTGACAAAGAGAATACTTTCCGAAGATTTCGGCGTTAAGACGATTTTCGATTTGAGGAAAGTCGATCCTGGAAGATTAAGAGATCGCTTTGGCCGCAACTCCATTTGGTTGCAAAATGCAGCAAACGGGATCGATGAAAGTGAGGTTGTCGAAAGTTGGGACACGCTCTCGATTTCTGGAGAAACAACTTTTGAAGAAGACGAGCCTGATTATGAGAAAGTACGACGCGTCATGCGCGATGTTGCTGAGGATGTGCACAAAAGGGCCCTAGCTGAAGGCTACCTATTCAGAAATGTTGGCATCAAAATTAGGTTCACTGGATTTGAAACCCACACTCGTTCGAAATCCCTTGGAGCTTATACCAATTCTTTCGAATTGCTGGAACGAGAAACTGAAAAGCTGCTCTCAGAATTCTATGAATCTGAGAAGAAAGTCAGGCTGGTGGGAGTAAGAGTTTCAAGCCTCCAAAAGATAGAATCTGGACAAACAACCCTCTCTTCTTGGAGCGAGTCAACAACCGCAACCTGATATCCAAACTGCCAAATCACTGGCAAGGATGGCAGCCATAGAGAACTAGTAATTGAATTTTGACTCTTGTATCGCGGTTGCGAAAGAGCCTTCTCTATTCTACAGATATTTACTTTTTACAACTAAGAGACATAGTGGCGCCCTTGCGGTTACCTCATCATAGACAGATGGGCCCAAAAAACCAGAAATTGAAAAACTGAAGAATACGCAGGTAATTGGGATGTCAAAGTGAATTGCGCGACAAATTAGTAAATGTGCATTTGCATTACTCAGGATACTTGCGAAATCTGCTGCATTGAAACCGATAGTGAGTAAATTTTGAAAATCGACAAGCAGTTGCAGTCAGAATTTCATGGTTTACGGGTGCTTGAACTAGAAGTTAAAGGCATCACCATCACTAAGGTTGATGAGCGACTTGAGGCGCTGAAGATCGTGATAAAGGAAGAAGCCAGAACGAACACACAGAGTCTCGAATTGATAAAGGACCAACCACTATTTCGCGCTTACCGCGATTTCTACTGGAAGGTGGGAATCGATCCAACAAAAACTAGACCTGCAGGCGAGGCCCTGACAAGAAGGATACTTGGCGGAAAGGATATTCCGACAATAAACACATTAGTCGATTCGTATAATTTGGTGTCCATCAAGACGTCGATCGCAATCGCTGCATTTGACCTAGGCAAGATCAACAAAGATAACTTAAAGCTTCGTAAAGCGCATTCAGCTGAGAGATTCCTCGGAATCGGAATGAAGCAACCTATCGCTCTAAGCGGGTTCGAAGTCGTAATTGATGATGAAACAACTAACGACCTAATTGCAGTATACCCTTACAGAGACGCTGAAAAAAGCAAAGTGACAGAAGAGACTACTGACGTGTTACTTATGATGTGCGGCGTACCTGGCATCAGCGATCCTCAGTTAGAGAACGCAAGCTCACTGTGCCAGCAGTACATCTCGGCTTTTTGCAAACAAGAATCAAAACAGATTCAATAGCGGTCTGAGATCTCTAAATTGAAAGTCAGGATGCTCTTCTTCAGTTATTGGTGGAATTATCGACATTTCCGAATCGTGTAGAACACGAATAGACTTCATGCCCAATGATCTAGAGGGACCGACGTCCGTATCTACTCTGTCGCCTATCATCCATGCTTCCGATGGTTCGGCTCTTGCCTTGTCCAGTGCAAGAAGGAAGATTTCCTTGTCTGGCTTTCTGAATCCGACTTCTTCCGAAAGTATCATGAAACGAAAAAATGAGGCAATGTTCCACGTATTTTCCAAGTGCTTACGGACATTTCGATGCTGGTTTGCGATGATTCCGAGCGAGTGCCTCTTTGAAAGGCGCTCAAGGATCTTCCGCACCTCAGGATATGGCCGAAACATGCTGTTTGGCTCCAGTTCAAACTTCTCAATTAGCTTCTCTCCAAACTTCTCATAATATTCCTGAACTGCACGATAGTAGTCTTGGGCGCCCAACACTTCTCTTGCGATAGCTCGCACTCTTGACGCCTCTCCCCCAGGCCTCGAAAGTATGGCGTTGCGCCTGCAATTTTCGTACTGCTGGCGAGTAAGATTCTTTTTCCAATCTCGAAGCACATGATAAAGGCCATCATTTCTTGCCGAATGAAAACTCGCTTCTGAGAGTAGTGTCTCACCGACATCGAAGAAGAGCCACAACGCGATCGGATTTTCCGGCACATCCTTTTTAAACCTACAATGATGAAAACTAGTAGAGAAAAGGAGAGTCCTGAAGATGATTTTTCTCGCTACTCAGCCGCGATCTCGCCTAGTCAGCATCTTTAGCTGACTGAATTTTTCGGGATGTTTCTTGCAATGAGCGTACGTAATACCAGTAAGAAGTTTGATTCTGTTTCTCTATACAGGATAAGAAAACTTCTCTCCGAACTTTCAAGTAAGACAGGCAGAGGCACTGAGTTGGTCACCTTGTATCTTCCACCGAAGAAGCCGGTTCACGAAGCAATCGCTGCCCTGAGAGAAGAGAGCGGAACCGCATCCAACATCAAATCTGATACGACAAGAAACCATGTTCAAGACGCACTTACCAAAACTATTGCCAGACTTAGGTTGTACAAGACCACGCCTGAAAACGGAGTCGTGATATTCTGTGGAGCCATACCCGGACCCGGAGGTCCAGGAAACGAAACCATAGAGCTGTACGAGGTCCTGCCCCAGAAACCTGTAACGACGTACCTATACCGCTGCGATGACCATTTCCATCTAGACCCTCTCAGGGACATGCTAAGAGAGCAAGATGTGATTGGAGTACTCTCATTAGATGCAAGCGAGGCAGGATTTGGAATTATTTCCGGTGACATGTGGGATGTGGTCGATACGATGAGTTCAGGAGTTTCTGGCAAGACGAGGAAAGGTGGACAATCTGCGAGGCGATATGAGCGACTCCGAGAAATGGAGCTCACCGATTACTTCAACAGAGCGGCTGATCATGCGAAGAAAGCATTCATGGAACAATACACGATAAAGGCGCTCATTGTTAGCGGGCCGGGTCCAACCAAGGACGAGTTTCTGAAGGATCGGTACCTCGACTACAGATTGCAGAACATGGTTGTTGGCACACTGGATACGGGGTATGCAGGCAGGGAAGGAGTGCGAGAAACAATCGAGAAATCGGGCAAGTTGCTAGAGAACGTAAGAGTGGTCGAAGAAAGAAAACTTGTCCAGAGATTCCTCCGCGAAGTCAACAGTGATACTGGGCTCGCAATCTACGGTATTAATGACGTGCTGGCTATGCTAAAGAAATCCGCTGTCGACGTAGTCATGGTGAATGATGATATCGACACAGTTTACGAAAAGGCCACCTGCAAAAAGTGTGGAAATGTGACCGAAAGATTCATAGCTAGATCTCAGATTGTCACAGAGAAACAGAGCATGTTGACATGTCCTAAATGCGGATCCACCGAGGTGGAATTCACTGAGCGAGATATCGTCGATTATCTTGCCGACGCGTCAGTGGAATCCGGCGCCAACGTTGAAGTGATTTCCTCGAAGACCGAAGACGGTGCAATGATGAAGAACTTTGGAGGAGTATCTGCTCTCCTCCGATACAGAGCTTGATGAGTTTGACAGAAGTTTCGCATTTGAAAAACACTGTAGCGCCCAATCCTCTGGAGGACGGCAAAACATGGGATAAGTCCTTCGAGGCAACCAT
>JAJYUX010000008.1 GCA_021792315.1 archaeon | reverse complement strand
GAGCGCCGGTTCAACCTTCGCACTAAAGTTTGCCCTAACTACTACGCCGTCGTAGTCGGGAAAGTACGAGTCTATGTATGGGGTGTCTAGGAGATCTTCCTTTATTCCTTCTGCGTTCTCGGTGTCAAAGACGAATACACCATTCTTCTTCAATATTCTAGCTGCCTCATGGAAGAGATCCTTCACAAGCTGCTCATTCAACCCTGCTATGCTCCAATACATGCATATGGCGGCATCAAAGCTCTCGTGATTGAATGGCAGGGAGAGAAAATCTGCTTGGGTGAAATATCCATTCTGTCCGCGAAGCTTCTCCTTTGCGAGTTTGATCATTTGAATGCTAGCATCCGCCGCAGTGAATTCTCTGATTGATCCACCAGAAACAAGCCCGGAAAGATGATTGCCAGTACCGCAAGAAATGTCAATTATTCTTCGGATTCCATGTTGGTCAATGATCTTCTTGAGCCATTCCGTTTCACTTTGATAATCTCGGTACTGGCTCTCGAGACGATCGTAATATTTCGCCAGATCGGTGTAAAGCTTGGGGAACTCTAATTTCAAAAGTTGGCACCTAATGATTAGTTTCGAGTCGTAGATTTCGGTTGATCGACTTCACCAATTGAATCGGGACGGGATGTGGGGGTTGTCGAAGACCCCTCATTGCTACGGTCATCCCAACGTTCCTTTCTCCGAATTAGAAGTGAAACAATCAAGCCAACGGATCCGATGGTGAAGATGATGAGTTCAAACTCGGCCGTACCCATCCTCGATGCGAACGGAACGAGAAAATCAATCAGAAAACCAACGGGCAGAACAAGCGTGATCAAGTCTCTTCGCCTGTAGATGGCAGATACTACTGCAAGGAATCCCCAAGAAAAATGTGCGAATAGCGAGGATATTCTTTCCAAGACCGAAAGGCCTACTATTGCGAGAGCTCGGTACGGCCCGTTGAACAAATTCGGGGAATCTTTCAATAGAGCTGAGTAGACTGTCTCCGCAAGAGATGAATTCGGCGTTGTCAGAATCAAATAATATGTCACGTAGTTTAGAAGAAGAGGTATGCCAATCAAAACGCCGTTCTCCCAGAAGGCTAGCCCGAGACCGAAGCTCTCGGCGTCCCTCTTTTTGAAATGTCCCTTTGAAACGGCATATGACGCCACGAGAAAGGCACCTCCAACTTCGAAGATTGCGGTCTGAGTCCCATAATAGATCCCAAGTAAGGCTGTGTTGTGCGCTGACTGAACAGCATCTATTGTCGCTACTTGAATAATTTCTTTCAGGACGATAGCTCCTGCATAGGCGGCCAAGGAGTACAGAAGAGCCCACTTTGAAAAACTCCTCTTTTTGCTCCAGAAGAATACAAGTCCAAAACTCAGAGCCAATATGATGACGGGACTGAGGAGATAAACTGGATCTATGTTTTGCAACTAAACCGCCAAACTGGAAAGTGATTATTTTGTCAACTATGTCGTAATTAGGAGAACTGACGGTATCGATTGCCCAAGGATGATGATTGACTTTGCATCGTCATTGTTGACAAGGTAGTCTTCTCTCATCTCCGCGGACTTCGTAACTTCTCGTGAGTCTCTGAGGCTCAATTGTTCCACTCCACGGATTGGCCCCAACTATTATACATATTGTGTTTTGCGGATACATATGTCCGAGCAATATTCTCGCGACATTCTCTAGCCTGCTTGAGCACTTATTCACATCTCGCATAAAACGGCTTAAGAAAAGGCCGAAACAAGCAAGAGAAGGAAACCGTACCCTGCCTGCGTGAAGAAAAGAGCTTTTTTCTCTGTTTCGTATTCGAAGCGATCCCTTCATCTGATGAATCATATGTGGTCTGTCCTTATTGGAACTAGACTACTTGTAGGAGATGCATTCGAGAGACCGCGCAATACATTCAGGTGTATTTCAACGACCCCGTCACATTGCGAATCAAACCTAATTCGTAAATAGAGCTGTGAATCTCCTAGGAGTTATGAGTTCTGCAAAAAAGTCCGACATGGTAAGCATGGAAAAGGGAATGTTCGAAGGACTGATAGATGCTTTGGCGAACAAGCACTCTCAGCTAGATCTGAATTTCCAGAACGTCAGCGTAAGAATGCCTGGGATGGAGCAGATCGGGGTTCAGCTAAACGGAACCATTACTTTGGCCGTTCATATGAGAGAGCTCACCGACGAGGAGAAGAGAGCTCTTTCAGCAAAGAATGTAGCTCTCAGAAGCTGAAACGGCTACAACGATTCGAAGATGGTTCGCAGTTTTGCTAAACTGACGTGAATGTGGGCGGTCAGTCTTGACGCCCCTCTTCCCATAGAAAGGACGTTCGAACCTTTGTCATAAAGGGCGAATTTCCAACCCATGTCATAGAGCTCCTTGGCTACGGATCGAGATCTTCGGAGGAGTGAAGATATTCCGGCACTCTGGCTAGATACAAGGTTGGAGAGTTTGATGCCACTTTCCTTAATCCCTGCCAATTCTGATTCAACGGAGCGTGACTCGGCATCTACCTTCAAAAAGGGTCGGCCGTTAACTGATACAGACAATACTCCTGATTCAAATAATGATAATAGTTGTATCGGATTTGCTTCTCTATCCATGCTCGCTGAGAACAAACCGCAGCGAATTAACTGTTGTGATAGAATCTCTCAGGTATTCGCTACGGCAACATGCATTCATGCTTCCACGAGTGTCTCCGTGCTCCTAACACCCTCTATGGAGTTGATTTCGCCGGTGAGTTTTCTTACTTCAGCATAATCTCTGACTCGCGCAAAAACAACAACGTCGCATCGCCCGTATGCGACAAATGATTTTCTTACTCCGTTCAGCTTTTCTGCGGATTTTTCCACACTTTCAGTTCTGCTCGGTACTGTCTTTATCAAGACAGTTGCGTTCAATGCCACACTTGCCACTCCCCCTCAAGAGCCTTCGACTTCTGGGAGGGTCTCCGTGAAGACGACGCCAGCGAGTCGGTTCACCTTTGACGAGACTTTGCCAAGTTCCTTCCCACTCGCCGTCTCAATGTCCACAACCACATCATACCTTCCCAACACGGGAAAGACCACCTTCACTCCAGGGATGCTTTTCATTTTCCCCACCACGTCCTCAAATTTCCCTTTTTCAGTACGAACAAGCATGCACGCAGATATCATATGAATCTCAGGGGGACAAATCTCCCTCGAGATTAATAAGTCTAGACGAACTGCTGCAGGCGATATTCCCGCTTAGTAAAATAGCCGAATCCCAAAGGATGAATTTATCTGAGAAGGAATATCACTGGTTGCCATCCCGGGACAGCGACTTGACATCCAGGTTAATTGTTGTAAAGGTCGGAACCGGCTCAATAACGAGCCGTGCTGGAGAACTTGATGTTGATGAGATGCGAAGACTCGCAGAACAGATGGCTGGAGCTCTCAAAATGGGTCATAAAATAGTCCTCGTGACTTCGGGCGCTGTCGCGGCAGGCGTTGCTGAACTCGGGCTGCCCTCCAATTCAAGAGATATAGTGTACCAGCAGGCTTTTGCAGCGACAGGTCAGAGCGTCCTGATGGCGAAATACAGAGAGTTATTCAATCTTCACGGCGTTAAGATAGCTCAAGTTTTGCTTACCGCTGAGGACCTCTCCAACAGAGCTTCATATCTTCATACACGAAACGTCTTGAAGTTGCTTTTGAAGATTGGAGTGATTCCAATAATCAACGAGAATGATGTGACTTCAGTTGATGAGCTGGTTCCAGTCACTGAAGGTTTCCGAATCAACTTTAGTGATAACGACATACTTTCGGCTCTGGTTGCTAACGCGATACGTGCAGACACTCTGATTATCTTGTCAGATGTAGACGGTCTCTACACTTCAAATCCAAAGAATCCTGGCGCTGAAATGATAAAAGAAGTTCACGATATTACCAAGGAGCTCAAGGGCAGTCTATCAGGCAAGAGCAAGTACGGGAAAGGGGGGATCCAGAGTAAGATAAACGCGGCTGAGATAGCGACGAAGAGTGGAATACCTGTCGTTATAGCAAACAGCCGAAGGGAGAACGTCATTCTGGACGTCTTGTCAGGCAAGGAGGTGGGAACACGCTTTGATCCAAAGGGACGCATCTCGGCTGTCAAGAGCTGGATAGCCTACGGTGCTTCGGTGAAGGGCAAGATATTCGTTAATGCGGGTGCGAAGAAAGCGATACGTGAAGGCTCCAGTCTATTACCAGTAGGAGTGATGAAGGTGGTTGGAAACTTCAAGCTTGGTGAGATCGTGTCAATTGTTGATGAGGAAGGTGTGGAGTTCGCAAAAGGAAATCCGAACTACGACAGTGGATCAATAAACATGATTAAAGGGCTGCAAATGTCAATGGTCAAGAAGAAACTTGGCGATTCGAGACCGCGGGAAGTAGTCGGGCGAAAGAAGATGCATCTAACGAGGGAAGGATGAATGCTGACCGAGATTTGTAAGAAGGCTAAATTGGCTTCTGCCGAATTGGCACAACTATCTACTGAAAAGAAGAACAAGGTTCTTCGGGAAATGGCAAGCTCGCTCGAAAGAGATTCTGAAAGAATTCTCACGGCTAATCACAAAGATGTAGAGGCAGCCAAGCGTGAAGGTAGGAGCGCCGCTCTCTTGGACAGATTGGCGCTTGACGAGCGAAAAATCAAAAAGATGTCTCAGTGCCTGAAAGAAATCGCTGAACTACCAGATCCAATCGGAGAAATAGTGAAAACTTGGAGCAGGCCCAACGGACTCATCATTGGACAGATGCGCGTTCCGCTGGGAGTGGTTGGCGTGATTTACGAGTCAAGGCCCGATGTCACTTCGGATGCTTCGGGGATCTGTCTGAAATCAGGCAACGCAGCGATTCTGAGAGGCGGATCTGATGCCATCAACAGCAATCTGGCCATAGGCGAGTCTATCAAAAGCGGGCTCGTGGCCGCTGGCGTACCTTCCTATTCCATTCAGGTCGTTAGCTCAACCGATCGCGGCATAGCAGAAGAGTTGATGCAGATGAGGGATTACATAGATGTGCTAATACCTCGCGGCGGTTCAGACCTGATCAAAACGGTGGTCGAGAAGGCGACCATCCCAGTAATCGAGACCGGCCTGGGCAACTGCCATATCTACGTAGAGTCTGACGCCGACCTGGATAAAGCTGTTAACATTATCGTGAACGCAAAGTGCCAAAGACCAGGAACTTGCAACGCGGCTGAGAAGTTGCTTGTAAATGAAGGAGTGGCAAGAAACTTTGTTCCGCGCGTGATTGAGGCACTAAGGGCAAAGGGTGTCGAAATCAGAGGCGACAAAGAGACTATGAAGATAGTTCCCGACGTAAAACTTGCTACCGAGGAGGACTGGCACACTGAATACTTGGATCTAAAAATCGGAATCAAGATAGTAAGAGACCTGAGGGAAGCAGTCTCACACATCAACACGTATGGAACGAAAAATTCTGACGCAATTCTCACAGCTAATTTCGAAAAGGCTCAACAGTTCATAAGGGCGGTAGATTCCGCAGCAGTTTATTGGAATGCCTCTACACGCTTTACAGATGGAAACCAATTCGGATTCGGGGCTGAGATTGGAATAAGCACTCAAAAGATGCACGCGCGCGGGCCGATGAGCGTTGAGCAGCTTACTTCAACAAAGTATTTCATTCTCGGTAGTGGTCAGATCAGGGAATAACGTAAGCGGCTTGTGCAGGATAAGGTTAGTTTAACACAAGCTTTGCAGTCTCGTAACATTACATCTTTTTGCGAGAGAGATTTTCTGGTTTTTCACTTTGCAGGTCGATACAGAGTCTTACGGCGTGAAAATGTGCTACTCCAGTTTCAAAGATTTCCTGGCAACGAATGGGTTCACTGTCTTCCCGATCGAATTTGATTGTGGTTATACTCGACACCCGCTGGTGGACATCGCGGCGAAGATGGGGGGATTCTATTGGGCATTCGAATACAAATCAGAGGGAGACAGCATTTGCAGAGGTTTGGAACAAGTACGTTGCTACGCGAACTGGTTCGATTACGTGGTACTAGTTTCAGAACATTGGTTTGACCACACGAAAAGCGAGATCTATTGGAAACTGCGAGCGCTCGGTGCTGGAATATGTAATTATTCACCTTCTGCTGACACATGCACAATTAGAAAGAATCCCGAGCTGCAAATTCCAGACAAAAGAGGGCGAAGACTGGTTGAACGGAGGTTCAGAGCTCTCCGAAAGTCTGGCTATCGACCGGAACCAATTCGTAGTAACGGTCTCGCGTTTAGCTAGTATGATATCCCGTTCATGATCAAATTCACAGAGCCGAACCGCAATAAATACAGAAAAATAGCCGTTTTAATCCGATTGTATAAGCTCACCAATGTTGATTCTGTGCGTTCAAATTGTCGAGACTAGTTGATTTAGATGTCGAAAGAAGATTGGAGTCACGACAACTCGTTAGAAGATGGCCGGGAACAGGCCATTTCTAAGCAAGCAGTGATCGAGGACTTTCAAATCAAATCGTCAAAGATGAATGAAACAATCAAACCTCCTGTGGAAGAGAAGGAGATCGTTCCTGAACCAAAGCTAGCGACTGCGAAAAGTGAAGTCGTTGTCACAGATGGGAGAGAGGCTAAACCTTCGATGAAAGACTTGATTTTGCTTGGCATCGACAACGGGCTAGATATGTTCGGAAAGAACGTGAAGGAAATCTTCTACGCTGAAGTGGAATCAAGTGCCAAAATCAAACGGGCACTAATACTTGACAATGTGGAACAGTTTGATGCCATGATTGAGAAGTTCTTCGGACCGGGAGCCCCTCTGGTAAAAAGGAGCATAGGGCGCGCAATAATGAGTGTTTTTGAATTGCCTTCTGAAGCTGGTTTTAGTCTGAAAACTTCCCTCGAAATTGTAAAGAGACATCCTCGCATCGATATCAAATGATTGAAGTGATTAGTGCACTAATCAGTCTCATGTGTAGAAGATGAATACAAAAAACTCTCGAGCAACCTTCCTCACAATGGAACTGATTATCTAATGAACAAAGAAACATGCCGAACATTGTCAGAAGGCGACTAATCCTACGAAGAGTGGAATTGCAGACACCGCAAGGGGTCCTCATTGGCGCGCATACCTGCGACTCATCAGACCCACAAATTCCATCATGGAGGGCTTCGCCGTAATTGTGGGGATCACTGTTGCGTCAAAGAGTTATCATGACATAATCTCCTTGACGGCACTTCTTGGGTTCTTGACTGGCTTCTTCCTCACATCCTACTCGATGATATCCAACGATATCTACGACTTGGAGGTTGACAGAGTGAACCAACCTAGTCGACCATTGCCAGCGGGCGAGGTGAAACCTGGAAATGCCAGAATAATGTCTATTTTGCTCGTTCTTTCTGGAGTGGTCGTCTCTGTTCCTCTCGGAATTGCAAATTTCTCGATTGCCTTGATTTTCGCGGTGCTTGTCTGGTATTACAATTTTCAAGGGAAAAGGTTCGGATTGCTTGGTAACGCTTTAGTTTCTCTCTCACTCGCAATACCTTACATCTATGGATCAATAGCGATTGGGATTTTTGGTCTTAACCTCGCTTATCTGCTCGCACTCACTTCGTTCTTAGCAGGCATGGGTCGAGAGGTGCTGAAAGGAATCGCTGATGTAAAGGGAGATGCATTGAGGAAGGTACGAACATTGGCCATTTCACGCGGAATCAGGTTGTCCACGGTAGTGGTTGCAGGATTTTTCTTGTGCGCCGTGATCTCGAGCGCACTGCCCGTGGTTTACGGACTGTTAGGAAAGTCATTATTTGTATATGTTATTCTGATTTGTATACCTGACGCTATCTTCCTTTTCCTGTCGATTCGTGTTGTATCGTTGAAAAACGAATCAGACTCTTTAAGATTGAAGTCGATAGCGCTTGTGGGGATGATGACAGGTTTGCTTGCCTATTTTGTCGCGGGGATTCTGGCATAGTCCTGATTAAAGTTAGATTTCTTTCCTATGACTGCGTTGATCTTGAACTGAGTTCTACTTATATTACACTTTGATCCCAAGGACTACTTCAAGAACGTCCGTGAGTGTGACCATGCCTAGGATCGCTTGACCCTCATGCACGAAGGCCATAGTTAATTTTGCTTCTTCCATCCTATCCATTACAGTCGACGTGGAGTCTTCGGGTTCGACTCGAGGAGGCTGAACTGCGTAAGGCATTATACTATCATT
This sequence comes from archaeon, assembly GCA_021792315.1. The sequence goes on along the minus strand of JAJYUX010000008.1, from coordinate 22,444 downwards.
GAATTTTCCTTTTGCCATTGCAGGAGAGAGAGAACCAAAGGAAACTGCTCCAGCAACTCCTATCTTACCATCAATTCGAATTGGTAGGTGAGGATGCCCTGATTCTCCCATGATCTTTAAGGCATCAAGAACACTACTCGTGCTCGACACTGAGACAAGCTGAGGCGTTGGGGTAACGAAATCCTTGGCTAGACTACTAGACGAAGAAAGAGCAGAACGTATAACTTTTCCAGCATCTGGTGCAACATGTCCGGCCCGTTCGAGTAGTATGAGAAAGTCTTCGAATTCGTTTACTAAAGTTCTCGAATCTGATTCTGTTCGCTTCTTGACTATACTTATTGAAAGTCGACCAGCAAATGATGTCAAGGGGACTGCCACAGGCGATAAAATTCTCAAGAGAAAGTTAGTACTTGGCGCCAACAAAATTGCCATTCTAGTCGAGTTCTCTATTCCTATTGCCTTTGGCAACAAATAGAGAAATACCATGATAGCAAGCGAGCCAAACACTGCGCTGAATACCCAGCCGTAGTCTCCGAGTATATTAGAAAGAATCAATCCTACTGTGGTGGCGATAACTACATTTGCAAAAGTATCTACGAAGGTCGTGGTACTTACAAGTCGCGTTTTTTCGTTTGTTATGCTAATTGCTGTGTTTGCCTTTCTTTCCCCGCTCTCGCTCGCCAATCTTAATGGAGCGGGCCTTGCGGTCAAGTAGGTTGCCTCCACAAGAGAGATCCAAAACGAAAGGAGAATCGCCACCAGGAGAGGGATAACTAAGAGTGGATTCATACGCGACGCCATTTAGCGGAGCATTTCGAGATATGACATTTTCCATTACCTCGATCCGAGGACGAAGCTGACATTGTGTCAAGCGGAAAATTGAGCCAAATAGAGAACCCTTCTTCACACCAGCAATCAGGGACATAAGATCAGCATTTCTGAGGCGATTTGGGAATCCATCCCAAGTTCTGTTCAAAAAATATCAAATGTGAAAGATTTTGGTGGGGTCGGCCGGATTTGAACCGGCGGTCACGAGCGCTCCCGCAATAAATATCCCGAGGCTCGCATGTTGACCAAGCTACACCACAACCCCTGAGTAGTCACCAGACCTTTTTTTGAATTGACTAAAAGAATTGTCGGTCATATTAATCATAAACTTCTAAGTGAATTATCATCCCGCCTCATAATGGAATTAGGCTCGGAAGCAGTCTCTTGTCCGGGAAAGCTTTGTCTCTTGGGGGATATGACTATCCAAGTACACTTCATTGACGTTCAGAATCGGGAACTTCCGGTGAGGTATTGTCGGGATTTTCTAATAATGTCTATTTTGGCTAATTACGGCTTGGTATTCTTCAAACCGCTTGCCTTTTCCTTCTTCGCTGGTTCATCAGGGAAACTCGAAAAATGCTCGTGGACGATCAACCATTGGTCATCCTTCCAGAGAAATACCATTGAAGCTCTCAACTTGGTCCGTGCAGGGCTACCTTCGAACCTGTAATCATTGACGAACAGCCCTCCTGTCTCGAGGTGGAAAGTTGCAATTGCAACCCCTTGAGTTATCAGATCAATCCTAAGCTCATCAATTTCATAATTAAAGTCGGTGATGTTGGAGTAAGCGACTTCTTCGTGCATTAACGCTTGCGAAACCGTTTGTCGCTTGTATGGAGCAGAATAATCGAATTTCGAGAATAATTCGTCTTCAGGGTAGTGCATTGAAGCTAGGATGCCGAAATCTCTTGACTTGGCAGCATCAAACACTCTGTAGATTGCATTCTTGACCTGCCTCCGAAGTTGCTCTTTCGTCCATTGATGCGGCATCCAACTTACCTCTCTGCTTTTCTACGATCCCGTTTCACGTTATTTCCGTAACTTCGTTAAAAAAGAACTCTGTTCTACGCGAAGAGACCCAAAACAACTCGTGCTGTAGCCTAGGATTCTCTCATCCCAATCTAGCTTAGTGCAGATTAATATAAGTCGTCTAGCGGTTTCAAGGTTAGTTAGGCAAAAGGACTGGGAATATGGAACCTGCCTTGAATGAAGAGAAAAGGGCCCCAGCCGCGGAAATCCTATTCCCCATCGTATACTACAGTACAGCGTCCAATCTTCTTTTGGGTATTATCATCGTGATGTACGTACCTCTGATTGTTTCTCCGCTTGTTTTGATACAATTCACAATAGAAACGGCGGGTATTATGAGTATACTACTTCTGGCGCTTGCATTTGGTATCTATGTTTTCAAGGGCAACCCATCAAAGAAGAAAGGAACGTTGCTGATCTCTCCTGGTGATACACGAATAGAGGGAAAGAATTCGCCAGCATTCGTAGTTAGTTCGCAGGGTCTAACACAGATCGAAGCAACAGCATTAAAGTCAACTCAAGCTTCACTATTCGAGACAAGGATCCTGTTTGAGAGTGCGGAAGATTGCAGGAAAGCGCACGAGTTTATCAAGCAGTACTACTAGTCCGTTCTCCTAGGTGCGTCGGGGCTTTCCAAATTGACAAGAAGGAGATCTCTTAATTCTCTAAACCGAGAGATAGTATCTTGCAGAAAATGTCCACGACTCGTCGAACATCGTGAGCTTGTAGCAAGACAAAGAAAAAAACAATTCTCTAATTTTGAGTATTGGGGGAGACCAGTCACCGGTTTCGGGGATCCAAATGCTAGGTTAATTGTTGTCGGACTGGCGCCCGCCGCACACGGTGGGAACCGGACCGGACGAGTCTTCACAGGTGATAGCAGTGCAAGGTTTCTTGTTCGACTCCTATTTCACGCTGGCTTCGCAAATCAACCCACGTCGGACACTAGAAACGATGGTCTCTTGTACAAGGATTGTTTCGTGACCGCTGTTGTGAAGTGTGTTCCTCCAGAAGACGAGCCCAGTAAGGGCGAACTTGAGAGGTGTGCGCCATTCCTTTTGGAGGAGCTACGCTTGCAGAAGAATGCAAGAGCAATACTCGCTCTGGGCAAGATAGCCTTTGACTCGGTCATAGACGTCGCAAATGAAATCTATGATATAAAAGGAAGTTTCAAATTCGGCCACGGAAGAAGCTACGCACTGGGGCCGATGTTTCCGGTGGTGTTCGCCTCTTATCATCCTAGTCCCAGAAACACAAATACGGGAATACTTACCGAAGAAATGTTTGAGGAGGTCTTGAAAGAAATCAAGAGGTTCTTGACACACGACTCCAACTACCGATAGTCGCTCACAAATCCACTCATTGCATCTGGGAAACGGTTAAGTTTTGGCGAGTCTGATCTTTGTTGCAGCTATGGTATACAGAGAGCGAACCGATGACAGGAGACTCGATTCAAGTGGGAATGTTTTGACTCGCAGCGGAGGCTTCACTGATAGGAAATATGAGAGTCTGTCACTCGATGAATGGTTAACGAAATTCGGCCGCATTTATGGAAAGAGGCATGATAAGCATACCACTGAATATCTGATATCAAGACTAGTCGAGGAAGTTGCAGAGCTTGTAAATCCAATGGAAAGTCAGGATAACGCACTAATCGCTCCAAATCTCGCAGATGTTTTTTCATGGATATGCTCGCTCGCTTACAAACTGAACATTGATCTTGCTTCTCTCGCGTGGCAGAAATATGGCAAGAACGCTCCAAGGCCGGCGTGGTCAAAGAGCGAATCGCAACAAGCAGCTCTCGGTGATTTCGCCGAGCCGAGCACCCTTAAGGAATGGCAAGTATTCATTTCAGAATTATACAAGAACGAGAACACTCGACTGACACCCATGAATGCTCTAGTTTCCATGATGAAAGATGTCGGTGATCTTGCAATGATGAACAGAAAACGATCTCCGCTCGGACAGATATCCTCGAAAGTGGCTGCGATCTTGGCTTGGACTCTAACAATTTCGGAACTTCTCAGGCTCAATTTAGCGGATGTTGTAAATGAAAAGTACGATGATCATTGCCCGATATGCTTACAGCCAACATGTGATACAGACGTGTGCCACCCATTAGCCAACATGTATGTTTCTTTCGGAGAGGAGACAACCGACGAAGAGAAGTACTCTATCATGGACAGCGCGGCAAAGTTCGGCTACAAGACATTGGTGAATACTTCACCTAGCATTCAGAGCACAAAGGATCTGTCGACTTCGCTCGATCTTATCAACAAAAGCGACGCTGCTTGCATAGTGCTCTCTTCTAAGCCCTCTGGAGACAGGGGAAGATATTCTGAATTCAGACAGGTGTTTGAGGCACTCTCAAGTTACTCTGTTCTTTCGAAGGGAAATGTGTGGGTGTTCGCGAAATCTGGAGAAGAGGATTTCTCGGAATTTCTTCTAAGAACTTTTGCCTCAGAGAAAGTTGCGGTTAGTTCTTACATTGATGCGAATCACCTTCGAGCACTCTTCGAAAATGCTCTTACTGAACTTAATTCGAGGAAGAGAATTCTCTCAAAAGTTTATTGAAGCATAGGTTTGGAGTTGCCTCGCATGAACAAAGAGTCCCGACTACTAGAGCTCATCAAACAAAAGGCCGTGGAGAAGAAATCAGAAGGATTTATGCTTGCTTCGGGCATAAAATCCAATCTATACGTCGATCTGAGAAAGATAAGTCTAGATCCTGAGGGGATCAATCTGATTGGGTCACTCATTCTGTCTAAAGTAAGGGAATTGGCTCCAGAGGCAGATTGCGTGGGGGGCCTGGAAACGGGTTCAATACCTATATCGACGGCAGTAGCTCTACTGAGCGAAAGAGATCTGAAACCGCTCAATGCATTCTGGGTCAGAAAGAAATTGAAAGATCACGGGATGCAGAACCTGATAGAAGGGAACGTTCGAAAAGGCTCTAGGGTAGTAATATTGGATGATGTGATAACGACAGGTGGTTCATCATTTCAGGCAGCAGAGGCGGTTAAGAACTTTGGCGCAAAAGTGATCCAGGCAATCGCCATAGTTGATCGCGGTGCTACGGAGAATTTCAGAAAATCAGGCATTCCATACTTTGCTTTCTTCACAGAAAAAGATCTAGAGAAATGAGCCGGTATAATGAAAGAGTTATACTGGCGATTGATCTAGACTACTTCTTCGCCCAATGCGAGGAGATAAGGAAACCAGAAATTAAAGGCAAGCCCGTAGTGGTCTGTGTCTACTCAGGTCGGACTGAGGAGAGCGGCGCCGTAAGCACTTGCAATTATATTGCGCGCAAACTCGGAGTCAGGTCCGGGATCCCAATAATCCAGGCGAAGAGGATTTTATCAGGAAATAATGAGTCCGTTTTCCTCCCCGTTGATAATGACTATTACGAGACAATCTCGGAGCGAATCATGGAGATCTTGGGTTCGCGGATCTCAAGAATGGAGCAGGTGAGCGTAGACGAAGCGTACTTGGATGTAACAAGTAACACATCAGGAGATTACTCAGCAGCGCAGACAATTGCTACGCAAATCAAGAAGAACATTCTAGATTCTGAGAGCTTAACATGTTCAATCGGAATCGGACCTAACAAACTAGTCGCCAAAATGGCAGTTGACTACAGGAAACCAGATGGGTTGACGATCGTGCAGCCAGATCAGGTTCGTCTGTTTCTGAACCCATTGCCTGTAGGTAGGCTGTTTGGAGTGGGTCCCAAAACTGAGCAGAGATTAGCCTCTCTGGGAATATTGACTGTGAAGAATCTCGCGAATTTCAGTGCTGAAGTACTGGCAAAGGAGTTTGGAAAGAAGCTCGGTCCCTCCCTTCGTCAAGCAGCTTTAGGAATAGATGAGGATCAGGTACAGGAAAGAGAGCCGGAACAATTGAGTCGGATTGTTACACTGAAACACGATGCGATTGAATTCTGTTTCGCGAATGAACTCCAACCTCTCTGCCGAGACATTTCAGAGAAGCTAGATTCGAAAGGCTTGCTGTGCAACTCAATAAGTATAATTGTGATAACTATGGAACTAAAGACAAAGAATAGGACTAGAACTTTGAAAGCGCCCACCAACTCTGCGGACGAAATCTTCTCGGCTGTCTCAGAAATGTTCAAGTCGTATTTCGGAGAGAATCCCGAATCACGTGTACGGCGTGTAGGAGTGAAAGTATCTAGCCTTGTTGGAGCAAAGACAAGCAGAAACGTTTCATTAACAGAATTCTTCAGTCAGTCATCATAAGGTAAAATGGGTTAAAGACTTCATTCGAAGCAATAGTACAAAGTTTGGCAAGAGAATGTCATTGTAACTTTGACAGAAACGCCCGGCTTGGCCTGATGCCTGAACTATGATCTGAGGTCAAGAAGGGGGAGGAGTTTCTGCCGTGGGTGGAGTTTCCGATGGGGTAGGGGTCGATTCAGCGGTGGCAACAGGTGCGGTCTCGACAATTAGTTCTCCAGTGGCAGCTCTCGCTCCGACATTTGTAACCTTGATCCTGACCTCTTCTCCGGGCTTTGCTCCACGCACGAACACAATGAAACCTTCAATTCTGGCGACACCTTCGCCTCTTTCGCTGCGGTCGATGATTCTAACTTTGTACTCCTTTCCGGCCTCGACAGGCTTTCCGCCGGACTCGGTTCTTTTCTGATCTGCTTCGTCACGTCTACTCCTTCTCGGTTCATAACCGGAAGGCCGCTTATCACCATAGAAACTGCCTCGCTGACTCCGTCGCCTGTCACGATCACTCAAACTTGTGGCCCAACTCTCCAGAGATTCATTTGTCGGCTCTCAATGCTTATCAGTGTTTGGGTGAATCGCAATAGAATCTATTCACTATTTACAAACAATATTCGAACGCTAGGGCAATTGCCTAACTCCCAACACTGCATGTTTAGTGATCTTGTTGAATATGGCTGAAATTGCACTCAGAAATCCATTGCAGAGCTCTTGAATTTGCAATCAGCACACATCATTTTGGCTGATTTTTTCGAGGCTTTGGCCATGACTATATTGTGGCTGTGACATTTCGGACATTCCCAGTCGCCAGAACTAACCATCGGCATCCGACTTCACTTTCGCTATTCATTTTATCATAGGCCTTTAAAATTTGCTCTTTGAATTCAGTTTTGTGACACCTGACTGGCTATCCTTAAGACTCTCGCGTCTCAACGTTGTGTCTGGTGAATCAAACGAATTGGCGAAGAGTCTTGGACCTAGGTTGCCCGAAGATCTTGCAATGAGACTCTATCAGCCAGACGATACGAATTCCCGCCAGAGGGTGATTCTAGTGACCACCGTGGATGATGATGGCTGGCCGCGACAGATGATGCTTAGCCACTATGAGATTGTCGCGAAAGATCAATCTAACATGTTTGTCCTAACATATACTGACAGCAAGAGCACCAAGAATCTTTTGCGAAACGGATTGGCTTCGCTGCTCTTTCTTGATGAAGAGATGAACTATTACGTGAGAGTCAAGTGCGCTCCAGACGGCAGGAAGATACGGGAGGCTGAGAGTGAAACCTTGTTTCGCGCAAGAGTGACAGAAGTGCTAGAAGACAAGTATCCCACGACAAAGATTACGAGCGGAATCAGATTCGCTGGATTCGATCCGGGAATGACAGCTGAGAGTCGCAAGCGAGTCTTTCAGAGACTAGTCGATTTGTAGGTTGGAACGACCGCTAGATGACATACATACGCATTAACGCTATTCATTCATTATTCGAAAATCAAGTTGCCTTGCAGACGCTGCCTGAGCGCCTTCATAGCCTCATTAATCTCACGCTCCCGAGCGTCGAGCATTTCTGAAAGCTCATCGACATCGGGTCTTTTTTGCTCGCCAATTGTAGAGTAGAGTATTTGTCGTTGGAGATCTTCGTCAAACGCATTTCTTATTGCTTCATGAGCTGTTCGTGTAATGTTTTGCTTTAACTTCAATAGGGCAATCTCTGTGTTTGCAGTTTCCGTAAGCTTCAAGTTGATCTCTTTCAATAAAGAATCGCTAAGATTCAAGATTCTCGAAGGATCTTTCTCGCTCTCAAGTTCTAGCAGTTGTCGCTGTAGTAACTTGAATTCCTCGCGCTCCGGTTTCGCCTTGATACTCTCCTGCGGAATATCATGAAAGACGAATTGAACGGCATCTTTGGTGATTCCAATTGCAAGCATGCAAGAACGATTCAGGTGGTAGTACTTCCGCTTGGGCGCAGCATAGTCACTCTCTCCTTCGAATGATGAAACAAATCCATGCCGCTCTAATATTTCCAAGTGTTTCAGGACTGCCTGCTGGCTTACACCCAAGTCTTTGGATAGTTGAATAAAATACCTGGGTTCATCGGCTAGAAGCTGTAGAATGCGGCGGCGAGTGTCATTTCCCAGAACCTCCAACAGAACGTCGATGTCGTCAACATTCATCATAATTGGTTGGGCCTCCTCTCATGCTTTACAGATGATGTATTGCCCCGATAATCATAAATATCTTTCGCATACGGTTAGTTTCATAAGGTTAGTATCCGAGGTAATAAACTATGAGTCAAGGAAATGGACAACAGGTTCTAATTCTGAAAGAGGGTACGTCAGAGAACAAAGGAAGAGACGCACAAAGAAACAACATCTTTGCAGCAAAGTTGATCGGAGAGATAGTGAAGAGCAGTCTGGGTCCTAGGGGAATGGACAAGATGCTCGTTGACACATTGGGGGATGTCACGATAACAAACGATGGGGCCACTATACTGAAGGAGATTGACGTTCAGCACCCTGCAGCAAAGATGATTGTGGAAATATCAAAAACTACTGACAATGAAGTCGGAGACGGAACTACTTCAGCTGTTATCTTGGCTGGTTCACTGCTGGAAAATGCGGAGGAGCTGGTGAAGGAGGACGTTCATCCTACAATTGTTGTCGACGGTTACAGAAAAGCAGCTCAAAAAGCACTGGAAGTACTTGACAAAATTGCGATTACAGTCCCACCCACCGACAGAAAGTGGTTGATCAAGGTAGCAAAGACATCAATGGCTTCAAAGTTGATCAGCAAGGAGTCAGATCAACTTGCAGCGCTGTGCGCTGATGCGTTACTAGCTGTTGCTGAAAAGGTCGGTGAAGAGTATAGAGTCGACATCGATGATGTTAAGGTAGAGAAAAAGACCGGAAGCGGTCTGAAGCAGACTGAGCTGATCAAAGGCATTGTACTAGACAAGGAAGTAGTTCACGCAGGAATGCCGAAGCGTATCGAGTCAGCTAAGATTGCACTCATTAACTCCGCGCTCGAGATTGAAAAGACCGAGTTTGACGCGAAGATCAACATTAGCGATCCTTCCCAGATTAAACAATTCTTGGACGAGGAGAACTCGATGCTAAAGTCCATGGTCGACACACTTGTGAAGTCAGGAGCCAATGTTGTTGTATGCCAGAAGGGCATTGATGACATTGCTCAGCATTACTTGGCAAAGGCGGGTGTTCTAGCTGTGCGCAGGGTGAAAGAGTCAGACATGACAAAGCTCTCAAAGGCGACTGGTGGAAGAATAATCACGAACCTAGAAGACCTGACCGAGAAGGATCTTGGGAAGGCCAACGTTGTCGAAGAGCGCAAAGTCGAGGAAGACAAATGGGTCTTTGTCGAAGGATGCAAGAATCCCAAGTCGACAACAATACTCGTAAGGGGCGCGACCCAGAGAGTTACTGATGAAGCAGAGAGAAGCATGCATGATGCCTTAATGGTTGTGAAGGATGTAATTGAGCATCCAGCAATTGTTGTCGGCGGAGGAGCTCCAGAAGAAGAGGTTTCATCGCAGCTCAGGGAATGGGCAAACTCTCTGTCCGGCAGGGAACAACTAGCGGTTCAGAAATACGCTGATGCAATGGAGGTCATCCCGCTAACATTGGCTGCAAACGCTGGAATGGATCCAATCGACACACAGGTGGAGTTAAGGGCGAAGCATGGTCAAGGGAAGAAATGGGTTGGAGTAAACGTTCTCGCTGGCAAGGTCGGCGACCTAGAATCCGTCGAGGTGTTCGAGCCATTAGCCGTAAAACTGCAAATCATCAAATCAGCCACCGAGGCTGCAAGCATGATACTCCGCATAGACGACGTAATCGCCTCGAGCAAGACAAAAGCACCACCTATGCCACCTGGAGGGGGCGGTATGGGTGGCATGGGTGGCATGGGCGATATGGGCGGAATGGACTAGTCGCCACTGACCATCGTACCTGGTTCAAAGCCTCGGATATGATCCGAGGTTATATTTTTCTGACACTATTCAGAGATCGTAGCTGAGGAGATTCTATCTTGGAGTTGGATCTTCTTTCTCAATCCGGAACCGGAGTTCATTGAGAGTAAATCGCTTGCTGTGATTATGCCCACTATTTTTCCGCGTCTCGCTGTCAGGACTGCTTGGGAGTGTTGGAGCAAGAGAGCTACGGCGTTTACCGGGATATTTTCGTCAACGACAGGGAACTGATCTTGCATGACTTCGTGAACGTATTTTTCGTAGAAAGACTTTGGATTGGGATCCTTCAAGATGCCCTGAACAATCTGCCTTTCTGAAAGGCTTCCGACGCAAATCTCGTCTCGATCGTCTCTGACTGGCAATTGCGAAAAACCAAACTGACGCATCTTCTCTGCAGCTTCCCTGACACGTTCACTCCTTCTAATCCAAACCAAGTCTCTCTTTTCGACATCTTTGGCGAGCCCAATCTTCGGTTGCTCCATTCTATCAAGGTATTCGAATATCTTCTTGACAACATCATATGAAGGATTCACACGGTTACTCTCTATCTTCGCAACCAATGATTGGCTAGTTCCAACGCTGAAGGCGAGTTTCTTCTGGCTGATACTGAGCGCGACTCTTCTCTTCTTGATTTCTTGAATTGGAGGTAATTGCAACGAGTTGAATCATGCTTCCTCGAGGGACTATTCCTTTGGGAATAAAAGTAAGTAAGATGTCATCCCTTTAAGAATTTAACAGCAACTCTGAACTAAAATAAATTCGTAAGCAAGGTTTTGTCCCCTATTATTGCGCCGCTTAGGGTGACTACTATGGCTTCCTCTGCCTGTCTCAAATCCTTTGCAAGCGACGATGGCTTTCGCTCCTCTCCATCATAATCAGGATGGTACCCTGCAGGAGAAAGTGCCATGTTGAACGATGGCATAACGATGACCTCGAGTTCCGGATCTTCATCCTTGCCTTGATCCAACATTTCCCTGAAAACGAGCTTCTTGGGCATTTTCAGAAATGCCCACACAGGTTGCCCTGAGAGAGGACTGCCCTTTCTCTGAAAAATGGGGTGCACATGACCAATTATCAAGCGCTTACATTCATTGAACTTGGTAAGCGGCCTTGTATGTCCATGAAGTATCAGCGTGTCTTCCAACAGCACACCGTTTATGTCTTCCAGCACTGCTGAATCGGAAAGAAGGTTTGACAGACCTCCATCATGGTTTCCAGGAACTACTGAGATTGTGCATTTCTTTGACAGTCTTGAAAAGAATCGCGGAACCTCCTCCCACTCTGTTTCTAATATTCTGTCTATTCCGGATTTCACGTCGCCGTTTACGATAAGATGAGTTACATTGTTTTCATCAATCAAAGATTCCAGTTCAGAGGCCATATTCGTTGCATCCGAATGGAGTCTTACACCCTGACCTCGGAACCTTTCCTCAAATCCTATATGTAGGTCGCATACGATCAGATACCTATTCTTTTTAGGGGATCTTGATTCGAGTAGAATCGCCCGGTGTTTATACAGAGTCTTGATCCTCAATCTCTGATCTTCCCAATTTTAGAGCGAAAAAGAGCGGTCACTTAAGCAGTCGACCAGAATTCAAAAATATTGCTTCACAAAGCTCAAATTCGAACTCTCCGAGTTCAAAATCGCATAGCTTGGGCAGGACTTCGAACCAACCATGGAGAATGACTTGAAAAGGCGAGTCAAGGCGCGGAAACTGGTGGAGGGAGAAGGGGTAAGATTGAACGTATTTCTCCCTGGCGGGAGAAGAGTCTGGACAGTTACCGGCCATGAATGCGAATATCTGGTTGACTTCGAACACAAGAAGGAAAAAACATATTGCTCATGTGATGACTTTCACTTTCGCGTCCTGAGCGGAAAAGTCGCGGAATGCTACCATCTGGTTGCAGCGAAAAGAGCAAAAGATGAAGAGCGGTATTCAGTCGTGGAACGCAAGGATGAAGACTATGGTGATTTCATGACGAGATTGCTTTCAGAGATTTTTCTTCACATTTCTTAGTGTTTGACGATCTCCTCTAACAGAATAAGAGCCATAATCATCGTACCGATGAAAACAAAATTGAAAATTCAATTGTCTTCTCACAAATGGTGATTGCACAGCCGGCAAGAGGAGAAATATCGTACGGCACAGATCGTCATGATATGCTAAGTGGACTCTGCGTACCCTTTCTTCTTGGCTAGGTCCAAAACGGTCTTGGCTTGTGTCTCTGCGAGGCCTAAGACTTCGTCGGCAGTCTCAGTTGAAATGTATCCAGTTTGTTTTGAAACTTCTTTCGCGCCCTTGAATGCCTTCGCAAGTAGCAATGGCATGCTTTCTGGTGTGGCGTACGCCGCCTCTAGAGCAACGCTAATGGCTTCCGCGGCCGCCCTCGAAATTTCGACCCTGTATTGTGCAAGATCTATTGTGATGTCTTTCTGGAGAAGCAGCAGTCCTGCCGATGACGCCATAAAGATTGACATTCCGGCCTTGATGGGTTTTAGATTCAATCTAGACAGCAGACCTGCAAGTTTTGGGGAAATTGTATCGCCAGGCCGTGCCACTATGGAGTCCTTCGAAACATAAATACTACCGGATTCGATCCTTGTTGATACATTTGCCTCTTTGAATTCAGAAAGTACGGGACCTGGAGGGATGCCGGTATTTCCAGCTGGAACCACAATCTCGTCGGTAGCAATGTCACCAGCTCGCGCCGGAAGGTTGACTTTGCTTTTTTCTAGGTTCAGAAATAACTTGAACGGATTCATATTGGTAAAGATCAGAGCATTCTGTCCGCTGAGCTTCTCCAGAAATTCGTCGGCGTGGTCGATTCCCGCTTTTTTGAGCCCCAGCGCGGCAATGTTGTTCTTTGCAACAAGCATCACAAGCTCGCTTCTGAAATTCTTTCGCAGGAGCATTAATTGTCCAGCGCGAACCTTGTGCAGCTTTGAAACAATTATCGTATCATACTTCTTGGCAAGCTCCTCAACTCTTCTCAGAGTCTCTACTTTGCTAGCTGGATAAGATGTTCGCTTCGTTTCTGAGACTAATTTCTGCCTTGCCAACTATCTTCAATCCTCAATCATTCTGATCTTTTCGAGCTTGCCCATGGTCTTCTTTACCGAAAGCGAATGGATGTTCTTCTCTCCATTGGGCAGTTTCTTCTCAACTTGATTTATTACCGCGAGGGCATTCTCAGCAACTTTCGAATCATCTAATGACTCGTCTCCGATCTTGCCTGCCACGCTAAGTGATCCCCTAGCCTTGACTCTGACTGCGGTTCGATATCTCGTCAGCATAGCTTCAATTGGTGCCGCGGGTGGAATCGGAGTAGGCATCCTTCCCTTGGGACCCAAAAACTGACCGAGGATCTTTCCTATCTTTGGCATCAACGATGTATCTGCCATGAAGAACTGATACTCGCGCGCAAGCTTCTTGGCAGAACGCTTCTCTGAGGCAAGTCTGTCAAGCTCTCCACTCTCTATCACGCGATCAGCACCAGCGTTTTGCGCACGCAATGCAGTGTCGCCGCCAGCAAAAACGCAAATCTTTGCGACATCAGAAAGCTTGTTCGGAAGAAATACGACCTCATTCACATTAAGATCTAGTTTCTTTACGTCAATGTCTTTAAGCTTGAGAATGAGCTCAAACGACTGCTGAAAGTTGCGCTTCTTGTAGTCTTCGGAGCGCACCTTCGCAATTTCCTGCTGTATCTGAGTTTTTGAAAGCACTAAACATCACCAAAATATAACGTCGTTTCTTTCCTATGACTTTTCTCTTGAGTTTTAACCTTTTTTGCTATCCTGCGAGCGCTTCGTCCCACTTGTTCTGCGTCACTTCTTCGATGAAGTCCTTCGCGGGCTTTCCCTCGATTGTAACTCCCATGCTGACACAAGAACCTGCAACTTCCTTGGCCGAGGATTTTATTGTAGTCGCATAGGACTGAGCAATTTTTACTTTCGCTATCTTCACCAGCTGGTCAATTGTAATATTACCAGCAACTGCGGTTTTGGGAGTTCCTGAACCTTTGGCTGCCCCAGATTCTTTCACGATGAGCGCGGAGGCAGAAGGTATCCCAACCTCAACTGTAAATTTCTTGGTGTCTGTCTCCACATTGACTTTCACCGGAACTCGCATGCCTGTGTAGTCCTTTGTCAGATCATTGATCTGCTTGACAATCATCATCACGTTTACGCCAAGTGGACCGAGAGCAGGTCCGAGTGGCGGTCCCGCATTTGCTTCGCCACCAACAACCAGTGCGGACACGGTCTTTGTCTCGGGCATCGAATAAACACTACGAAGGAAATGTCATTCTCGATTCAGGATTTAAAAGTATATTGGGTTTTGGTTTGACTCGAGTGACATGATTTGTTGGTGCTGTTATCTCGGCCTAGGGATCAAGTCGTTGTAGCCGAAGCCGCTCTGCTAACGATCTTTATGAAACCGACATCAACTGTCACCGGCAATTGATATGGTGCGTCAAGAAGCATCACTGTTACTTCAGATCTCTGAGGTTCAACGCGGTTGATTTTTGCTTTCATTCCTTTGAAGGGACCTGCGACAATTTCGATGACATCATTTACACCGACATCTGAAATGAGGGACTTGGTAACCAGGAATTTTTCAATATCTGAGAATTGAATGTACCCGGGTACCATGCCTTTAACATGTTTGAATCCAGAAATCGCATCTGAAACGGCCTGGGCGTTAGGCGCTTCAAAGAAGACATAGCTCTTTTGAGCTTCGAGTACAAGAATCGAATATACATGCGATTCCTTCCCATCACGCTTTCTTTGCTCTAACCGGTCACCCACAAATTTGGCTACCGTCTTCTCCTGACCACCGGTTGTCTTTACGGCGAATATTCTAGCTGAAACTGTCTGAGACATCTTAACCAAATATCAACCCGAACAAAATTGAAGGACTAGTGGCGCCAGACGGATTAGCATTTGAGACCCCTGCTGCCAGCATAACCATCGAGGCAACAAAGTAAATCAGGAAACCCAGCGCCCCGACGATGCCAAATCCAATCAGAACAAGCTTGAGATAGAGGAAGAATTCTTCTCGATCGGACTTGCGAGTGAGCTTTAAAGTCCTCCACGCTGACTCAAGGGCCTTGCCTACTCCCATTCGAACTACACACGTCCTCTAAAAATGACAGTCCAAATATCGTTTCGCGACGAATATATTTACGTTTACCCCACTCGCGTTACGACACGCTCAATTCTGATATAAGCATGGTCTGACACTTTCTTTCAACCTTGGTAAAGAAAGGCTCTCTTAATGAGCTAATTTGTTCAAGCGCTTTGAGGATTCCTTTACGAAATGAGCTCTTCAGATTAACTGTTACCTCTCCGCCCTATCACAACGCAATCGACTACAAGAAACATATCAAGAAGAATTCGTGGTACCGAGGTAACCTGAATGAAAGTCTCGACTCGTATTTTGTGCAAATGGAAGAGGCCTTGGCTGAGGTATATCGCGTAACCATGGAAAGCGGTTTCTGTTGCATTGTCATTGGTAACGAAATCTCAAACGGTAGCATAGTTCCACTCCCTCACATAATGCTGGAGCGGATTTGCAAGCCAAAAGGGCTCTGGGAATTCCATGAGGAAATCATTTGGAATAAAGTTACAGGAGGTCTAGACAGATTCGGGGTGACGATCCAGAGACCATTTCCAACCTACTATAGGGCAAATGTCATGCATGAACACATCTTGGTCTTGCGAAAGGGGAGTCTAGCTCGGGTCATGGATAAGTCGAGCAAATTTAAGATTGATGATGTGATGAAGAAGGACACGAGCAATTCCGTTTGGAACATCACGCCCGTCCCGCCGAGGTACATTGATCACCCTTGTCCTTTTCCTGAAGAGATACCTGTGCGTCTAATCACATTGTACAGCAACAAGGGAGAATTTGTACTTGATCCATTTTCTGGCAGTGGGCAAACGGGAAAAGCTGCTAAATATTTGGGGCGCAAATTCGTCGGACTGGAAATTGAACTCGAGTATGCCAGACTTTCCAAAACTAGAATTGAGAACGAAGAACTCCATTTGAGACCACAACTAATCGCAAATTGGGAGAAGATTTCACAGAAATGAATGCCGTGATAGCGTGCTCCCTGAAAGATTCGGCGGGGAAAAACATCAGAGATAGATTGATCGAATATTTTCCTTTCAAGATGACAGGTAAGGAGTTCGAGTCATCTCCTGTTTACTCGTTTGGCGAGATTATGCTTGTGAGCTCGCAAATGGATATCGTACACGTCAATTCTCTGGAAGAGAGTTTTGGGATCGGCAAGTATGTGTTTCTTTCAAGGCATCGTGCTGAAAGCGGAATCCCGAGTCTAACGGCTCATTTTCCAGGTAACTTTGGTTCGGCTGACTTTGGTGGTAATCCGGGAGAGCTGGCACGATTTTCGCCAAGTTTGCTAAAGAACTACCTTACTGAGCTAAAGACAATGCAGAATGAAATTGACCGAGCATACAACATAACGCTCGAAGCTACTCATCACGGACCGACAGCTCTCAAGTCAACAGCGCTATTCGTCGAACTTGGAACGACGGAGGACCAATGGAAAGATGCGAAAACAGCTTTGCCCATCGCCAAAGCGCTAATTGCTGCGCTAACTTCCCAGAAAAAATACGGTAAATGTGCCGTTGGTATAGGAGGATCACATTATTCTGAGAAGATGAACAAGTGGATTTTTGATTCGAACGTTGCATTGGGCCACATAATTCCAAAGCATTCTATGGGCTGTTTCAATGAGTCCATATTAGCTCAGATGATTCGAAAGGGGGATCAGAAGATCAACATCGCCATCGTCGACTCGAAAGGAATGGGAAAATACAAACAGTCCGCAATGAAGATGCTAGAGAGATCAGGTCTCGAGATAGTGATAGCATAAATATCTGGAGCTATTCTTATTTCATGAGAAAACAATGTCGCGTTCACACTTTGAAGCAAAAGATGTCTACAGATTGACCTCGCAGATACCACGAGGCAAGGTATCAACCTATGGGGCCATCGCTGCAGCCTTGAATGCTCCTCGGGCTTCCAGAGCTGTAGGGCAAATATTGAAAGCAAATCCTACCCCAATAATTGTACCATGTCACAGAGTGGTCAAATCTGACGGTACTCTTGGTGGGTATAGTGGCTCTTCTGGCACGCCTAAGAAGATACGACTTCTGAAATCCGAGGGTTTGAATATTCGGGGTGGAAAGATCTCCGATATCAGCAGAGTCAAGTTCACAAAATTCAGGTAAACAAGGAGCCGACGAACTCATCCAGATTGAATGGGACAAGATCGTCGTATCCCTGACCGACTCCTAGATAGATTATTGGCCTTTGTGTGACGAAAACAATCGAGAGTGCCCCGCCACCCTTGACATCGGCGTCGGCCTTAGTCATTATCGCAGCATCGAAATCAGTGTATTTCAAGAACTCTTTTGACTGAGAAATTGCGTCGTTACCTGCTAGAGAATCCGCGACGAAGATCTTCATATCGGGTTGGACCACGCGAACGATTTTCGACATTTCTTCCATTAGATTCTTGCTCGTCTGAATTCTTCCTGCGGAATCAATCAAAACAACGTCGATACCATGCGCTCGCGCGTAGAGCTGAGCGTCCTTCGCTACAGCCGCGGGATCAGAGCCATAGGATTGGGCAATAGCCTTGATCTTCAGCCTAGATGCGTGTTCGCATAGCTGTTCGATTGCCCCAGCGCGGTGAGTGTCAGCACAGGCGACGACAACCGATAAATTATTCTTTTGCATCAATCGCGCAAATCTTGCAACAGTTGTCGTCTTTCCAGTTCCATTTATACCAAGGAACAGTATAATGAATGGTCCTAGATCTTCCTTCTGGTTGCGTGATTTCTTGTCCACTATGAGCTGGAGAACGTCAACATTCTTGGTTTTGGAAAAAGCTTCGCGTATTGCCGATTCTAACTCACTCTGAACAAATCTCGATCTGTCTTCGGAGCGCGATATCCTGATCCCGGAAAGTTTTTTCCTCAGATTAGAATTGATGCTCTCGATGGCTTCGGCTGCGACGTCGCTCTCAATCATCGAGACTTCGAAATCCCAAAGGAATGAATCGATATCTTCCTTTGAGAGTGTAGTGTACGTTGCAATCTGCGAAAGAGAGCCGAGAGCAGTCCTTAGTTTGTCAAACAACGCGAGCTCGCACTTCTCGAGTCAAGCGGGGTCTTGTCAGCCTTGTCCAGTAATCTGTTGAAGAATGTTTCTGCCTGCTTCGAGCCGAGAACCAATTTCCTTTCTTTGTTGGTCCAATGTGTTGAGGGCGGAGCTGTACTCCTTTTCTCGTGCCTGAAGGAAGGCCTTCGAAGAGTCAAGATCCTTCTCGATCGCTACCCCAGCTCCTACACTGAGAACCAGTTTCTTGGTTTCAAGATTGCTTGTAGGTAGCAGCAAGCCGGCACCTATTGGGATAAGAAAATCGTTATTCGGATTTTTCGCCAACCCGTCGATTGACTGAATCGTGGCGCGAACATCCGAAAGCGCAGACGAAGCAGTCTGGATCTTAGAAACGACTTCGTTGTAGTATGATTCCAAAATTCTGATCTCAGACACAAGTTGATTCAGCTGTTGTTCGACTTGTTCCTGCGACGCTTGCGCTTGGGGTTTCTGACTAGGTTTGCTCATTTTTTGTAGCTCCCGAAGAAATCAGAAATTATTGGCTCAGACAAGATTTATGTCTTCTCAACCAAATGTTGATGCCGTCCACTTAAGGAACACAAATGTGAGTTTTCATCCAACAAACACGTTCATCGAGCACGATGAAAGAATTTTCGGGAGATTAGTAAACTATTGCTGTCGTTTAGTCGCTATCCAAATGCTTTCCCGAGAATCATCAGTTCGGCTCCTCGCGTTCTTGCGCCGACGATTATTGACTTCGCATTCCCAACGAATCCAGAATTCACGAATGGCACTCCACCATTTACGGTTGCGGGTTCAGGATCAAATCCTAGCGTCGAACCGATGTTTGCAATTTCTTGTTCGTTTGCGGCTGGGTGTACCAAGGCACCAGAGTTTGTCACCGAAATCATTGCACCGATCTGTATCATCGAGGCGATACGCATTGATTTGACCGGAACCTGGAGTGTCCTTTCAATCTCTCTTGCCGACTGCTCGCTGAAGACGTCGGAGACCACAGCGCCTTGGTCATTTGCAGCTATCAAATTTCCCACAGACGTAAATCGTGATTCGAGCCTTGAAACATTCAGTCCCGTCGATTCACGCAAGTAGCGGATTTCTTCATCATCAGTTAGTCTGGAAACCACCATCCCTTTATTATTCATGACAGAGAGGGGTCCAAGTAGCCGTGAGCCCGCGATCGAAACTTGGAGCGCTTGAACTTTCAACAAGGATGATAGTCTATCAGATTTTGTGGAGGCGATTCCTTTAGGAACCAAGCATATCCTGTCATTAGTCCTAAGGAAGATTCCAATGTTGGCACTCCGGTAGATGTCGAAGAGGTGAATCTCTGCTGGCACTAGACTACTTCTATCTCCAAAGGGGCAACACCATTGAACTGACTCGAACCGTAGATCTAGTCTAGGTTCAGTCCCGACAAACACTGCTGGCTTTTTATTTGTTCTGCATCAAATAATCAATAAGAGTCCGTGAAAGCTCTGGACTAGACATGCGAACCGGTTCGGTCGGCAACAGATCTGCAGACGACATGGTCAGGACACTTGTGGAGCCCAAGAAAACCGTCATATCTTCAATCAGAAACAAACTGCTTGCCGAAGGATTCGTTGAAGAGGTGGAGTACGACTCGATAAATGTTGAACCGGTCTTGATTTACTCAAGATCGGAGGAGCGTGTGCTATTTGTCAAGCACAAGTGGGCTCTTGTTGCGATGATACCAATCCAATCGGAAGTTGATCGAGCTAGAATAAGGCGTAGAGCCAAGGAAAGCAGACCCGAGAGTTATGAAATAACCGATGAATCTGGAAGCAATTGGTTGTCGTTTCAACTCCCCAAGGAGGAAGCAGTCGTATTGAAAATTCTAAATCAGATCTGAATAAGCAAATTTTACGGACGAGCTGTCTCAATACTTAAATAGAATATTTTTGTGAATTTCTGAGGGTTCTGTCTCGAAACCTGATGGTGTGCCGCTCAAGCTCTTGCTTGAAGATGGCATGTCTTACGACGGTTATTCTTTTGGTCGTCCCCCACTTTCTCCCGTCGTCGGCGAGGTGGTATTCAATACAGGAATGGTCGGATACACTGAGGCGATGACCGATCCGTCGTATGCTGGACAATTGCTCTGCTTTACTTATCCTCTCATTGGAAATTATGGCGTTCCAGACTATCTTTCAGACGAGAATGGGATACTAAAGAACTTTGAATCAGGAAAGATTCAAACTAGTGGTGTTATAGCAAATAGGATCTCGAAGGATCCATCTCATTATCTGAATAGGAAAACCCTAGGAACGTGGATGGATGACGAGGGAATCTCTGGCGTTGAAGGCATCGATACAAGGGAATTAACCATTCATCTCAGGGAAACAGGCGTTATGAAGGGAGCATTCGGCCTAACGTTCGCGGAAGCAAAGAGAGCTCTCGAGAATACCGAAGAATATTCCAGAATCAATTTCTGCGAAACTGTCAGCACTCGGCAGTCACGCGTCTTTGGAAAAAACCTTAAGGGCAGAGTTGCCCTAATTGACTGTGGCGTCAAGCTGAACATCGTTAGAAGCCTCGTCTGTAGAGGCTTCGAGGTTGTAGTCTATCCTTTTGCCACGAGATACGACCAGCTCGCATCCAATTACAATGGAATCGTAATCAGCAATGGCCCGGGGGATCCCAAAAACTGCAAACCGGCAGTCGATCTTGCCAGAATCGCGATAGACGAGGGCGTGCCAACTCTTGGGATATGTCTCGGTACTCAAATTATTGCTCTCTCCCAAGGTGCTGACACTTTCAAATTGAAATACGGACATAGAGGGCAGAACAAGCCATGCGTCGATCTTCTGACTGGACGTTGCCTTGTAACAAGTCAGAACCATGGTTACTCGGTTAACCAGAATTCTCTGAAGGATACCAAGTTATCCCCTTGGTTCGTGAACGCCGACGACAATACGATTGAAGGTTTAGTTCACGCTACAAAACCTTGCCTGTCGGTGCAATTTCACCCGGAGGCCTCGCCAGGACCAGTTGATGCGTCATACGTGTTCGACGCGTTTGCTGAAAAAGTAATCAAATCGAGTTAGATAGATCATGCCGCTCGACAAATCCATAAGAAAAGTGGTAGTGCTGGGGAGCGGTTCGATCAAGATAGGCGAAGCAGGCGAATTCGATTATTCGGGTTCACAGGCTCTAAAGGCTTTGAGGGAAGAGGGAATCCAGACAATTCTGGTCAACCCTAACGTTGCCACAATTCAGACCGATACTCGAATGGCAGACAAGGTATACTTTCTGCCTGTTACAACTGATTACGTAGAACAAGTGATAAGGCAGGAACGACCTGACTCGATTCTGTTGAGTTTTGGTGGTCAGACTGCCCTAAATTGTGGCATAGACCTCGAGAAGAAAGGCATTCTTGCAAAGTACAGTGTGAGAGTACTTGGAACTCCGGTCAGAGGGATTGAACTTACCGAGGACAGGGATCTGTTCAAGACAATAATGCTTGCTCATGGAATAGCATGTCCAGTCAGCAAGGCTGTCTATTCGGTAGAAGAAGCAAGGAAGGTAGCTTCGGAAATTGGATACCCTGTGATAGTGAGAGTGGCATTCACTCTAGGCGGAAGAGGGGGAGGGGTTGCTTTCAACGAATATGAACTTGACGCTATCGCTGAAAAGGGATTAGCCAACAGTATCGTCCACCAAATCTTAATTGAAGAGTATGTGGGTTCTTGGAAACAAATTGAATATGAAGTCATGAGAGACTCTTCTGACAACTGCATTACAGTCTGCAATATGGAGAACACTCTAGCGATGCGTGTTCACACTGGAGACAACATTGTTGTGGCGCCATCTCAGACAATCACAAATCAGGAATACCATTTCTTACGAGAAATAGCAATTAGGGCTGGACGTGCTGTGGGAATCGTGGGAGAATGTAACATTCAATTCGCACTCGACACAAAGTCGGATAGATATTATTCCATTGAAATCAATGCTCGCCTTTCAAGATCTTCTGCTCTCGCTTCCAAAGCTACTGGGTACCCGATCGCGTACATCGCCGCAAAACTTGCTCTTGGCTATACACTTGCAGAACTGAAGAACAAGGTAACGGGTGTTACTTCAGCTTGTTTTGAGCCTGCGCTGGACTACATTGTAGTAAAGATGCCGAGATTTGACTTCAGAAAATTCGAGCGGG
>JAJYUX010000085.1 GCA_021792315.1 archaeon | reverse complement strand
GTGTAGCTCTATTGGATCGAGCGACAATTTTGATTCATTTACCTTGCTACAGATATTCAGAAGAAAAATGCGCTAGAATCAACGGTCGTCTTGTGGATGAAAGAAAATTGAGGAAGAAGGAGCTGTGTTGCTCCTTCAACTAGAATAGTCGTGTTACTAGTAGCTGTCTTCTGTGGGTGCTAAGAACAGGTGAGATATTGCTGCAATCGGCGTAGGTGAGACACTTTGTGGAGTTAGTGGAACGAACTGTGTGGTGAATGACTGATTTACCGGTATTAGAGAACTTGAGATGTTCAGGGCGAGCATCTGTGACCGAGCCGTACTCATTCCGCTTATTGCTTGTGAAGAGAACATTCCGTCTGTCGAGAACTGGCCAGAAGAAAGTGCTTCATTGATTGTTAAGTTTGCAGCCTGTGGACTCAGACTCAAGTAATTCTCGGCTTCTATCGTTGCATAAGTCCTGTTAGATTCCATGTAGCTTAGCGCGTTGTAAAGACCCTGCAAAACCTTGTGCACAAGAGTAGGGTTTGAAGAGATAAGGCTATTCGTCGCGTACACCATGTTCTCTGCCCAATTCGGAATAATTGTGTCCATGAACAAGAGTATTCTTGCTTCACCAGCCGTTTGTAGTTGATACCCAGTTTCGTATGTCCAGAAGAAGCCTTGTGTTTTGTTAGTTGTTAGAGCAGCGAGCTGAGCTGTTAATCCTCCAAGCGCGAGCTCATGTATATCGGTGCCGATGGTGAAGTTGTAATGCTGTGCCAAAAGGTGGAACATCATGTCTGTAGCACTGCCTGCAGTGGTTATGCCAATGGTGGCTCCTTTCAACTGGCTCGCGCTCGTGTACTTTGAGTTATTGGCAACAATGAGTATCATGTCAGCCTTTTGCATGGCCATTGAAACTCCTTGAATCGGTATTCCTTTAGACATAGCAAGCAATTCTCCAACGTAAGATGCTTCGCCAATCGAGACTTCTCCTGCTGAAACTCCTTGCATTTGAGCGCCGTCACCCTGAAACGGTACTAATGACACATTGAGGCCCTGCTGGTTCCAAAAGCCACCGTGTAACGCTATGTACTCTGGCAGATATTCTATTGTGACTGCGACTGAAAGCCCGAATTTCACTGAAGTTGTTCCAGTACTAGTTGTCTGTTGCGAAGTAGAAGTGGATGTTGAAGAGCTGCTGGAAGTTGAAACTGGAGTTGTTGTCGTGGTAGTAGTCTTCGTACCTGTAAGCAGAAAGAAACCTGCGGCTGCTGCGATGACTATTATAATCACAACAACTACTGCAATTGCTATGGTAGAGATTCCCACATCTGAGCGACGGACCAATTTGTCCTTTTGCATGCAGGGCAGAGTATCACTGAATTATATTTGTGTTACTAAACAGAGAACATTTCTAATGCCTTGATGAAAAGCCGTAAAGCAAGACTTTTTGATGACTTGATTTGAGCCAGAAATTTATGAGCATTGTCACTGTGAGAGCTACGAAATCAAATTGTGAAGGCTAAGCACTTTGCTGAGCTATCGTTCTTCTTAACTATCTAGTCATATCAAATTCAGAACTTTTCTTGAGCTTATGCCGAACCAATAACCAGCAAACGTAAAATCCACTCCTTTTCTTCTCCTGATTCCAAAACCAGGTTTGATTTAGCGAGATCAGGTTTAATAACGCCATAAGCGGTGCGGTTCCCGATGCGCCTATCCTACAATCTGGCTCGCATATCTTTGATATTAGCGGCGATTGTGATTTGGCAGATCCTCTCTCAATATGGGATAATAAGCAGTTTTGTTTTTTCTAGTCCTCTTGCCAGCGTGACATCACTGTATCTGATGATCACCGGCCATAGTAGCATAATAGGGTTCTACAAGAGCCTTTACGCAACGGTTGTTGAAGTCACACTCGCATTCGCTAGTATTGCTCTAATAGGAATACCAACAGGCATCTTGCTAGGATGGAATCGGTTCGCACAAGAATCCGTCATGCCGTTGATGATTGCCTTCTTTTCCATTCCCTCGATCGTATTGTATCCTCTCATCTATCTAATCTTCGGGCTTGGGATAACTTCAAAGGTGATATTCGGGGTTGTGGTCGGGTTATATGCTGTACTCGAAAACACCTCAGCCGGTGCAAAGCAAATACCCAGCGATTTCGTGAGACTCAGCCAATCATTAGGATTCTCCAGACTTGATCTGTTGCGTAAGATTGTCGTTCCTTCTGCGTTGCCATACATAACTAGCGGTCTCAGATTAGGATTCAGTTTTGGATTCGCTGGAATCATAGCCGGCGAGTACATCGCTTCCACAAGTGGGCTCGGGCAGCTCATAGTAACCCAACTGGACCTGTTAAATATCGGCAACGTGTTTGCAGCCATTCTGCTAGTCATTGGGATTGCTACAGCTATCAACGCAGTACTCATACTCATTGAGCGCAGAGAGTCCAAGTTCAAGGTATATTGAAATTGAATCGTAGGCTCAAGAACGCTACTGTTCAGGCAGTCATCGTGTTTCTGTTCCTTCTTGGCTGGCAACTTACTAGGACATTTAATGTCATCAGCCATCTCTTTCTCGCCTCTCCGTTACAGATATTCTCTCCCTCTACTCTCGCTCTTCTTCCAAGCTATACAGGATATTTCAAGACAACAACATATGAAATTGCTGTCGCATATGCAATAGCTGCACTAGTCGGTATCTTCGGTGGACTTGTTCTTGCTAGAAGCAACTATGCATACAACGTCCTTGAACCATTTATCGTATGGGGCTATTCACTTCCAAAGATCGCGTTATTTCCTATCTTCATCAGACTATTCGGGTTCGGAGTCAATCTGCCAATCGCATATGGAAGTATCACAGGCTTGTTTGTGATCTTAATCAATACAGTTACAGGTGTCAGAGAAGTTGACGCACATCTACTGACAGTATCGACTGCGCTTGGAGTAGGTCGCGTGCAAAAGTATACCAAGATTGTATTCCCATGGGTAGTTCCACCAGTCTTTTCTGGACTAAGACAGGCTGTGATTCAGGTGGTTCTAGGTGTGCTGGTTGCAGAGCTAGTGCTTAACACGATAGGCGTTGGTGACCTCATTGATAATCTGTCATACTCTTTCAATTCTGTCGATCTTTACTTCGTGGTCACCATAATTTCGATAGTCATGATAATCATTAATGTGGTATTGTTGAATGTGGAGTCTAGGTTGAGTTTCTGGAGGCGCTGAGACACGAGCACTGGAGATTCGGTAATCGAAGTTCAAAACGTATCAAAGCAGTACCAGGGTCACGGTAATGCTGTTGAAGCAATTTCGCAAATCAGCTTTGATGTGAAGCGCGAAGAATTCTTTACAATCATTGGCCCGAGTGGATGTGGAAAGTCTACACTTCTTTCAATGATTGCAGGACTCTCTTCTCCAAGCTCGGGAACAATAAAGGTCGAAGGCAAAGAGGTCAAAGGCCCCATGCCAGAAAACATAGCAGTGGCATTCCAAGAACCAGGCCTGCTGCCGTGGAGAAGCGTACAAAAAAACGTGGAACTTGGCTTAGAGGCAAGGAAACTGCCTAGCAATCGACGAAAGGAGATTTCAAAAAAATACATTGAACTGGTCGGATTACTCGGCTTTCAGGATTCTTATCCACACCAGCTGTCCGGAGGCATGAAACAAAGAGCAGCAATAGCGAGATGCCTCAGCATGGACACGCCAATTCTTCTTCTTGACGAGCCATTTGGAGCACTAGATGAACAAACTAGACTCTTGATGGGCGAGGAGCTGATAAAGATCTTTGAATTGACATCAAAGACTGTGGTGCTTGTCACTCACAGCTTGCAAGAAGCTGCAAACCTGTCCGACAGGGTGGTAGTCATGTCAAAGAGGCCTGGTAGAATCAAAGCTGAGATCAAGATAGACCTCCAGCGTCCACGAAAACCGATTGATACAATTGATTATGTGAACCAACTCTGGGATCTCATAAGGGAACAATCTGTTCCATAGGCGGCTAAGTTATTACACTCCGTGCGAGTCCAAAGAAACACTTGGGACCTAACTAAACAGGCGTTATCGAATTTGCAACAGCCGCCGCAGCATAATCCCAGTTTTCCCTTATTGACCATACGATTCTGTCCACTCCTTCGGCCGCAATTCGTTTTGCCTTTTCAGCACATTCACTTTTTGTTCCCGAGATTGTGAACGTATCTACGATTTCCGGCGATACTACTTCGTCGGCGATGGTTCTTCGCGAGCTTAGTATATCGCTGAGCGAATGATGTCTATCACTTTCTGGAACTATTGTCTTAAACTGTGAGTCGTCAATCTTGAGAAAATCGCAGAGATAGTTTGCATGTAGCAAGAACCACAGTGCCTTTGGTTTGGCATTTGCCACAGCTTGCTCGTGGCTTTCTGAAATCGATGAAAATACGAATGCAAATAAGCGAACAGAATTTGGATCGCGTCTTGCTTCTTTCGCTCCTGACCTTACCTCTTCAATCGCAAAGCGAATTGAACGCGGATCAGATCCAACTGAAATGATTACTCCATCTGCCACACTTCCGGCAATCTTCAGCATTGTTGGACCTGTGGCAGCGATGTAGACTGGAACTCTCTTCTGCGTTCCATACGTCAGCTTTGCCTGAGACAATCGAAATTGCTCATCTGCACTATCAACCGATTCTCCAGCGAAAAGTCTCCGCAATAGGATTGTAGCGTCGCCTAGTCTTCGCGGAGAGATAGGATTCATTCCAAGTGGTTTTAGTGAGCCCTCCCCTCTAGCTATTCCTAGAAGAGCTCTTCCGTTAGAAACTTCGTTCAGAGTTGCTATTGCACGAGCAGTCACTCCTAGGTGTCTGGAGATCGGATTCGTCGTGCACGTACCAAGCTGAATCCTACTCGTTTCTAACGCAGCAGTCGTGAGCATGACAAACGGATCAAATTTCATTCCAGAGTCATCGATAAAACAACTGGCAGCGCCTAAACTTTCGGCACGAACGACAGATTTTACGAAACCATGTGTTGTATCAGGATACAGAGAAAAGCCGAAATCCAAAAATGTCACTGTGCCTAATTCATATGGAGAAATTTGTTCAGGAAATATATCTTCTTTCTTTGTAGTATCGGAGAGCTCCCAAGTGAAGTGGCACACCAGTATTTTTGCACGCAGAATATCCATTGAAGGCAAATCTTCCAGATGACGACGCAAGAAGTTCCGAATTCGTGTCTAGTAGACCAGCCAATTGATATGCAACAGATTCGTCAAAATCTTTGTGACATGCAATGACCCATCCCGGATAAGCAACTGTGGAGACATCATTGTTTTGACCTCGAAATGTGCCAGCTTCAATTACTCCCTTCTGAACCCCATACTTGCTGGTGACAGTATTGATCACTTTCGATTCCAGCGAAATAAAGTTCAGATCGCGCCATACACTTGCTTCTTGCCAGAATCTAAGGAGAGGTTCTCCATAAGTTGCAATGGCATCAACCTTTCTGTCACGCAGAAAAGCTCCCACCTGTGTGTGATCAACATCTTTGAATATCTCGTAAACCTGACCGCCCCAAGAAACCAGCTCGTTTTTCGATAACCCGTTCCCGTAGAAGCATTCAGAGTCTACCGGCCCAGTCAATGAATCTCTGCTTGTAATTATGACCTTCAGCGGGTACTTTTGTTCCTTTACTTGCGATAAGCTCTTGAGTTGTGTGTCGCGTGCCAGAGCTATCACAACCCAGCTGGGCCTGTCAATGAACGCTACTGCGCGCAGTTCTTCGAGTTTGTTACCAGCATATGTGAAAACCCCATCAAAAGCCCACCTAGCAGAATGAGGATAAGTCGCAACTAAATCGTAATCCCCTCGACCAACCGATGTTGTCAGGCTGACTCCACCCGACGAATCCACTTTGGGGAAGATGTCCACTTCAAAGTTGATCTTATGACAAATGGTCTGTAATAATCGCCCCACCTTCCAGGTTGTGGAGCCCTCCCTCCACGAAACAAAGGTGAGACTCTTGGGCAAGAATACCACAACTATGGTGTCCTGCATTTCATACGGATTCAAAGCTCGGGATCAGATTGTCTGCGATGCGCTTGAGCACTTCTTTTTTCTGAGTGCTATTAGTGCCTCGCATCCATATCACTACATTTTGAATCCCAGAACCGGATAACTCCTCGAGCCTTCCGCTCATGTATCTCTTGTCGCCAATTATGCAAAAGAGATCCATGATTTCATCCGTGAGAACGTGTTCAATCCGTTTGATTATCACTTTTTCGAGCTCAAGATCTCGATGGGCGCCTGCCACGTAGTTCTTTTTCACAGTTTCAATCACATCAGCTTTCACGCCTGCTTCTAGGAGCCATTTTTCAGGCGTAAGCAACATGTTAAGGGCTATGAATGCCTTCAAATCAGTGAGAACTTTGCGCCGTTCCACTTCATTTTCGACGAGTATCATCGGGCCAAAGCAATTTAGGACAAAATCTTTCTGAAGCATTCTTTGAACAGATTCTGAGCCTTTTCTCACATGTTCTTTGCATTTTTCTATGAGC
>JAJYUX010000084.1 GCA_021792315.1 archaeon | reverse complement strand
GAAGATGCAAGAAAGAATCTAGAACAGCGTGTTTAGAAGACGTACACTTGTAGAGCGATACCATTCTAAATACAAACCTGTATGAGTCTTAAATTTGATTCCTAGTCGAGCTGTGTTTGTTTACATTAATCTCCACATCGGTACGAAAACTGGATTCCCTGATATCATGAACGACTTGTACAACTTGTTGTTGGGAAGTGTTGTGATATTCAAACTTTAAATTTGAGAAGTCCAACAGCATTGAACATGATTGGGTCAACAAACGCTCTAAAGAATGAAACAGAATTCAGGGCCCAGTCAGACGGTGTATTCAAGCCCCACCGGGCCCGCTCCCTTCTCGGTATTAAACCCTCATAGATGCTGGAGTTTCGACTTACGGTGCTCAAGATACGTAGATACGATTGGATCATGCTGGGCTTTACCGAGTGTATGACCAATATTTCCAATCGTATCAGCTTGCATGTAGTATTAGTCGGGATGACCGTCTGACGTCGCGATTATGTTTCAAAAACTCACCATAGCAGATTCTTACACAGCCCTAACAAGTCTAGAGAGAAATTCCGTCGCTATCTACTGACTAGGGGGCACAACTATCACTGGACAGATTGCGTTTTCGAGTACTCTTCTCGAAACGCTTCCGAGTGATTGCAGGCGAGCGAGTCCATGAAGGCCTTGAACGCCTATCATTATCATCGCAACCTTCCTTTCTTCAGCGACCTCAACTATCTTTGCTGCAGGATTTCCTACCTCAAACAGAGTTTCGCAAGTCAACCCCTTTTCTCTCACTTTTGCTCCCAAAGTCGACAGCACTGCATCGCCCACTGCCTGATAAAACTCATCAACTCCTATTGCGCCCTCCTTATTTGCAGTCTGCTTTACTGCGTACCATCCTAAAGTAGTTCCAACAAAACTGACTTCCCCGTTGGGTCTGAAATAGGCCTCGTACTCTTTCCTCAGTTCTTTGTACGGAGACACGAATAGGAGCGCTATCTTTGCTGAAAGTCTCTTTGCCAAATCGCACGCTGCGTCGACTAATTTCTCTGAGTGCTTGGAACCATCAACAGCGACTAGGAGGGCTGTTGTGGGTTCAGCTGCTTGGCTCATTCTCTCGTTTGTCATTTCTTATGTTATGTTGATCAGAGTCTATGTCACATAAACCACTGATACGATCATCAAACCTGAGAATGGTGCGGTTCCATAAGAGACGCTGCGCATTGCGGCTCAAAATTGTCATACGACCACGAGCGACGTAACATCATTACACATATTCGCTCATACACCGAATGGTTATAGAAATAGGGCGTTGAGACCCAGCGGCAGGATATCTAGGATATTTGCGTGCAGCTCGTGAACGCGATACGGCAGTCAGTGAGACGGACGGCAAGCTCGCTCACGGCCAGAGTGAACGTGCAGACTAGCGAAACCTAGCTTTTTCGAAGGAAATTGGCAAGCTAGCTTATCACGTTTCAGCACTAAAGAAATTGATAATGTCGAAAGTCCTGTTCATCCAATGTCACAGCCCGTCACTGCTGTCGATGACAATGAAGTGGCAGGACCTCTTGGGAAAAAAATGAGACTATCTTCGATTTACAGTTACCATTCTTTAGAGATCATAGACAATTCCAGGCACTCTTGGAAACGGCGATGCCTCTCCTACGTACCTACCCTTCGTGAGCCAGCAGACTAGCCTTTCCAGTCCAATGCCGCCGCCAGCGGTCGGCTTGAGCTTCTTCTCTTTTGCCAAATTCAGGACAAGCGCAAAGTTCTCTGGGTTCACCCCGTCTCGCTGGATTTTCGTTAGAATCTTGTCGTGCTCGAATTCCCTCTTCGAGCCCGAAAGTATCTCACCGTACTTTGGAACGAACAGATCGTAGTTATCCCACTTCTTTGTTTCAAAGTCCTGATAATCGTAGAACTCCCTCGGAATATTCACAACCCACGCAGGCTCTTTGATTTCTGAGAGCAGCCCCTTTTCCCACTCGCTTTCCCCGTATTTTGCCTTCAGATTGTCCGCGTCGTAGACTTTGAAGGGGGTTTTTGGTACCTTTAGCTCGGAGAAGGCTCTCAGTTTTGAGAGTTCCTTCTTCGAGTTTCTCCGCAGGTCCTTGATCAGTCCGACCATCCACCCTTCGACCATTTTCCTGATCTGTTTTGAGGACGCGTTTCTAACCTCGAAATCTAACTGCGTGAACTCATAGTTGTGCCAACCGGTCAATTGCCTCTCGCGCTTCTCAATCCTAACGTTGGGCGAGAGGACGAAAAGCTTCGGGTAAGCTAGGGAGCACGAGACGAGTTTATGAATAATCATGCTAGCAGTCGTCCTCACCGTTTGCTCGTAGATCTCTACCTCCACGCGCTTTTCAATCGAAGCGCCTGGATCGGGCCACAGAGGATCGGTCGTCTTTGAGAAGACTACAGGCAAGAGCCAGTCAAAGCCCTCCGACGTTATTTCACCTGAGAGATACCTCAACGTCTCGGTCATGACCTTTGAAATGTTCGTCTTTCTGTCGAGATCTTGCTTGGAAAGTCGCTCTAGCGGATTTGCTATCTGGGCGGACTGCATTATTTCCACCAAAAATACCAAGGGCTTCTTAATCATGCTGGTCAGCCGTAGATCGAGATCGAGTGAACTGACCACTTGAACCTCTACGGCTTTACGACCTCCAACAATTCGTTGGACTTCACGGTCGTGAAGCCCTTTTTTCGAAGTTTATGACTCAGCAAGTTGAGCAATTCCTACCTGGCAAGTGGCAGGTGAACGAGTACAATGACGAAGTGCACTTACGCCGTCACGTACTTTGATCAATACGGTTTAGCGGCGATAATGGAGGTAAGATAGTGTAAACGGCGCGAAAAGGGAACATCCAGTGCTCCCGACAACGGAAGCTGAAGCAACAACGCCACAAGGAGAAAACGCAGGTCCGCCTCCAGAGTCTGCAGATCATAATCTGTCTTGTTTGAACGTGAAGCTAGAAGAGGCTAGTTAGTGTTGTCTGTTCCTTCATCCACTTGTAGATTCTGCTCTTGGACATCCATTGGGTGGATGTCACGCAGTTGCTGGAAACAGATTGAAATGCGCTTTTCTCGTCTTCAAGAGTTTCCGGAACAGAGTTCATTGCGCCGGCTACGTTGCTCCTAACGGCCCATACGCCAACGGGGAAGCTGTATTCAGGATGTATTTCGCGAACAACGATCACTGACGCTTGTCGATGCATCGCATCAAGTGCTTTGAGGACAGAGTATCGCGCGGCGTAAAAACCGCCAGCCGTCTCTGAAGCATAACTCGTTCTACCTCCATACGGTTCAAAATCTTGAGTCATTGTAGGATGTTCAGTAGATTCTGTGATGTCTATTTCTATCAACTCGTACTGATAGCTCCGGGGTAAAAGTAGTACTTGGAATGTGTTGAATAGGTACTCGTTTCTGAATATCATCGGTTTGTCGATCTCATGATACTGTTTTACCTTGTCCACAATTTCGTCGCCCATTGCAGAATCAACAGCAGTTATCGCCCATCGAGTCGGGACAAGCTTCCTCTGCTTTTTGAGTCCGAGCATGCCAACAGAGAGCATTTTTTGTACCTGATTCATCGGCGCCCTCTCTCTGAGATATTGGATAGCTTCAACCGCTCTCAGATCGGGGTCGTGTACCGCTTTGTCAATAGAGCGTTCTACTGTTGCATTGTCAATTACCTTCACTCTTTCAATTGGCGCCGGGTTGCCAATCGGAGTCGAGTAAGTATCGAATGAAAAAGCGAACTGCGGTCGCCTTGAAAGCTTGATGTCGACGTCCAACGGCGTAGAGCTCATAGCGAGTTCCTGCATCGCTTCAACCAACTTGTTAAGAGAAATGTCGGAGGTGTCATTCACATGGGATCTAGAATAAACCATTCTGCTTCTGTAATCTACAATGTCGCTGAGACCAGCCTTGCTCTTGTACCAAACATCTGGTGCGTCAAGTATGCTAGCGTCTTTCATGATCATTGGAGGTGCGAGTATACCTAACGACACTTTGGGATAGTTGGTACTCCCAACGAACACTGCCGGAGGTGAGGAACCAAGAAAGTTGCTTCTTTCCTCTACTACCTTCTTCCAAAACTTGATGCGATCCCAGTGCTGGGAGTAATCTATTTTCACTTGATTATTCTTTGTGCATTGTTTCTGCTGCGTTTAAAGAATGCTGCTTCAATCATACCATATTGATCGAAACGAAACAGTGCGTTGAGCAACCAAGAATCTAAGCAGCCTGCAGACTTTACATCGTAGAGGATTTACGATTTTTTGATTCTCTATGACGTGCAATTCATTGGTGAATCGAAGTAACGTGACTCCAGTTAGGAGTCAAAGGTAGCCTGCGTCGATAGTTCCCCACCAAATGCAATCGTAGCCCAACCGTGAAATAGACTCTCGCAAAAACCGAAATCTCTTTCCGTAAGTAAAGAATTGGAGTCGAAATAAGGCCAATTCTCTTCCTGATTCATATGATAGAATAACAAGATAGTAGGTTCATTGCAAACAAATTGGTGTGGTTTCATTGACTCTGCCTAATTCTCTGGAAGATAGGCAATGCAGTCGATTTCCACTAGCATGTTATGCTTGGCTAGTCCAACTATGAGAAGCGTAGAGGCATAAGAACGCTTCTTGAGCAGTTTGGGGGCGTTTTTTGCAAGCCAACCATCTCTGGCCTTATAGAAAGAATCAACTTGAGAACGGTCAGCTAAATACCAAACGAACTTTACTACGTTATCCAAAGACGTTCCTGCCTCTTCGAGCCTTTGCTTGATTCTGTTCAGAGCAACTTCGGTTTGTTCCTTGATTCCTCCAAGTGGTTCGTCAGATACTTCATCCCGAGCCTCAGCTCCAGAAAGAAAGACAAAATTCTCCGCTACTGCTCCCT
Organism: archaeon; assembly: GCA_021792315.1. The sequence continues at coordinate 1,701 of JAJYUX010000084.1, read as the reverse complement.
TCCCCCAGACCATCTCCTTTCCCCCGTGTTGGACAAGTCCAAGACCTTTCTTGCCTTTCAAAACGTGTTCTCCGATATCGCAAAATCTGCATTCCGAATTTAAGAATAGTGTGAGAGCTCGAAGTTCTGGAAATTCAAAGCTGAATGAGGAAATTGTATGGAACAAGTTGTGACACTAGTCGGGGAAGACAACTTCAACCCGATCCCGGCCACCTAGAGAGCATAATTAGACAAGTACCAATGCTAGCTCTATCTAACGACCAAGTTATCCGCCAATGATCTTGATCAAAGGACGAGTACAAGTATCAAAGTCAAGGGGTAACTCTAGAGTCCGAGGAACGCCTCTTTTACGTGAGCATTGCCCATGAGCTCGTTCTTGTCACCTTGCATAGTTATCATTCCACTTTCTAGTACAAGACTTCGATCGGCTATTGAAAGTGCATCAACAGCATCCTGTTCCACAATGAGTACTGTAAGATTGGAGATTTCTCTAATCTTGAATATCGCATCGAAGATTCTCTCTCTCATTAGTGGTGAGAGACCAATTGAAGGCTCATCGAGCATTATCAATTTTGGCGCTGACATCAGCGACCTAGATATTGCGACAAACTGCTGCTCCCCGCCTGACAGTGTTCCCGCGAGTTGGTTCTTTCTCTCTTTCAGGATCGGAAATAGGTCATAGACGCGTTCCAAGTCTGACGCAATTTTGTCATCCTTTCTCAAGTAGGCACCGAGCATCACATTTTCAATGACTTTCAGATTCGGGAAAAGTCGTCTTCTCTCCGGGCACAATACGAGCCCTTTCGCAACCCTTTCCCGAGTTGGTAGATTCTCTAAATGTTCTTCGTTGAATACAATCTCGCCCGAATTCTGCCTTAACAAGCCCGCGATGGTGTTGAGTAGTGTCGATTTGCCGGCTCCATTCGGCCCTATTATCGAAGTTATCTGTCCATCTGCAACTTCGATGGAGAGTCCGAAGATTACTTGCGCTTGTCCGTAGTAAACCTTGAGATCATTTACCTTTAGCAAATGTTGTTCCCTTTCCCAGATAGGATTCTATTACTCGAGAGTCATTGACAACTTCTTGAGGAAGCCCGTCTGAAATTATTGATCCCTGATCCATTGCGACGACGCGCTCTACAAGTTTCATGAGCTCCTTCAGACGATGTTCGATGACAATTATTGTTGTCCCAGACTGCTTCAACTCTCTGATCAAAGTTGCAGCAGGCCCGATCTCGTCTGAGCCAAGGCCGCTGAAAGGCTCATCCAACATCAGGAGAGCTGGACTGGTGGCAATTGCTCTTGCAAGTTCGAGTCTCTTTTGCTCTCCATGAGTGAGCTGAACCGCGTTCATACCTGCTTTTGAGGCTAGCCCAGCCTTCCGTAAGGATTCACTCGCTACAACCTCTGGAGATTTCTTCGACACTTTTCTTGAACGCGAAGACAGCGCAGCGATTAACACGTTCTCATAAACTGGAATGTTGGCAAACGGCCTGACTATCTGGAAAGTCCTGGCGATTCCATTATTCACAATATTTGCCGTGCTCCTGCCAGTAATGTTCTGGGATTCGAACATCACCGTTCCACCGTCTGGCTTTGCAAACCCTGTGATCAAATTGAACAGAGTTGTTTTCCCAGCGCCATTAGGCCCGATGAGTCCAACAGTCTCTCCTCGGTTCACGGTGAATGAGACACGCTTGA
>JAJYUX010000083.1 GCA_021792315.1 archaeon | reverse complement strand
CATCAAAAATTCCAAACGGTTGACCTTACGCTGAAAACGTGGCAAAGCCTGACTTTTCTCCCTGACTGCCACCTATGTAGACCTGCATCCTTGTGACTTTATCATTTTCCAGAATCGGGACAATGCCGATGTCATTTGTTCTTACCTCGACGCAGTTTTCCTGTCTGTAGGATGTTGTCTTTTCATCGTAAATGATACCGGAAAAAGCAATCTTGAACTTTCTGTTAAGCAGGTTGCTACCGTAAGCGAAATGATGACCGAGCGAAGAATCTTCGGCTCCGCTCACATTATCCCCTTCGCGAAGGTACTTCGGATCTATCGCGAATATTTCCATGTACGCGGCAGTTGGTAGCCTAAAGTACCTGCCAACTTTTTGAGCCCACGCGTTTGAGTTGAACACCTTCGAAAAATGCCCCAGCGGACAACTCATCGTGTTCCTGACATTGTCGCCGCAACCATTGATCGTGTAGAATCCTGATTCTGCAATTTCCCTGACCGAATCAACGAGGTTTTTCTTTCTCACCCAGTGAAGCTGTATATTTTGTCTCGTAGTGAGTCGAAGCGATGGCAGTCTCTTGCCGGTGTAGTTGTCTGTCTCAGTGTATTTTGATGCTACGTCGTCGAGAATCTGCCACTGCTTCCTTGTGATTGGTCCTCCGCCGGGGAGTGTTATTCGGAGCATGTACATCCAGTCGTACTCGTCTCCAGTCAACGCGCGGTTGTACTCAAGATAGACGCCGTAAGATTTCTCTAATATTTCTGCCAACTCCGCGACCTCTTGGAAAGTTGTGTCCCTGAGCTGATAGGAGAGGTTTGCCGGGCTCCTGACGTCTCTGACGACTCGTCGCAATCCGTCGGTAGTGATTTTCGCTTTCTCGGTGCTTGACAGATCTTCAGGCGCCGTCCTTAAGTTTGGTTTGATCTCTCCAGCTGTCATTGCACACATGCACTCCTCCGTCAAAAATTGTTTTGATGTTACTGCGATGAAATTTTAATTTAAATCTAGATCTGTTCCCGCATGATTTGCGCCAAAAAATAACGCGTTGCATCAATCAAAGTGACTGAGGAGTTATGTGCAATTTTCGGACTGTATATCGAGATAAATGCATTCAACATTTCATTTAAAATGAGCCTTACAACTGCGATAGCAATCGTGGTAAACAAACATGTGCTGCAGTGTTAACCAAAGATATGTCGCAATGGAAGTTCTCCTTCTATGCAGGAACAAAAAAATTAGCTAGAGCTATCTTAACCGAGGAACATAAACAAAATGAGTCAAAAGCAAGTCAATAAAGAATACACATCTTCATCGCTCCAGTACGACGAATTTGAGAGCAAATCCGCTCTTGAGATTGTAAGATGGGCAGCGAGAAGCTTCGGAGCATCGGCTGCGCTAGCATCGAGTTTCGGCGTGGAAGATATGATACTAATAGACATGATAAACAAGACGGAACCAAAGTTAACCATTTTCACGCTCGACACTGGCCGGCTACCAGAGGAGACCTACAAACTGATGGACCAGACGCGCAGACGATACAACGTCGAGGTTCAGGTCTTCTTCCCTGATACAAAAAGGGTCCAAGAGATGGTCGGCAAATTTGGTCTCAACCTGTTTTATGATTCTGTTGAAAACAGAAAGATGTGCTGTCGAATAAGAAAAGTGGAGCCCCTGAACCGAGCTCTGGCAGATAAGCAGGCATGGCTCACCGGCTTGCGTCGAGATCAAACTCTCACTCGATCCGGTATCTCCAAGGTTTCAGTAGATTCAGATCACAACGGAATTCTAAAGATTAATCCACTTGCCGACTGGGACTCGACACGAGCATGGAAGTACGTAAAAGAAAACAACGTTCCATACAACGAACTGCACGACAGGGGATATCCAAGCATTGGATGCGAGCCTTGCACTCGCGCTGTGAGAGAAGGTGAAGATCCGCGAGCGGGTCGTTGGTGGTGGGAGACGCAGGGGAACAAAGAATGCGGCCTACATCTTAGTTAGGCATTGATCGGCGAACCGAGAGGATGTTTCAGGAAGGAAGAAATGGCGGAACAGAATTTGCCATCATCTCCTCACGGTGGGAAGCTAATACAGATAAGACGAGCGGGTGTAGAAGACGATGCTACCAAGGAATTAGCGGAGAATGAACTGAAGCTTCAAGTTTCGTCTCAGGAACGATCAGCGCTACGAAATCTGGCGGATGGAATCTTGAGTCCATTAGAAGGTTTCATGGGCTGTGATGATTACTCGCATGTGATCAGCGAAATGAGACTTTCTAACGGAGTTCCGTGGACAATTCCACTTCTACTGCATGCTCCAGAAGATTTCCGAGTAGCTGAGGGAGATCAAGTCACGCTAGTTGATGAGACCGATGGAACTCCTCTGGCGCTGTTCAATTTTAAAGAAGAATTCAGGATCAAGAAGCAAGAACATGCAATGAAAGTCTTTGGAACCACTGAAATTGAACATCCAGACGTAGCTAGAATCTACCGATCTCACGAACGAATCTTGGGCGGCCGCGTAAAGCTTGTGGTCAAACAGCAATCCAAATTTGACAGTTATGCACTGACTCCGAAGGAAACGCGACGCATCTTTCAGGAACGTGCATGGAAGACAATACTCGCGTTCCAGACTAGAAACGCTCCGCACATCGGGCACGAATACGTTCAAAAAACGGGGCTCACATTTGCTGATGGAATTTTCATAAATCCGGTTCTTGGGAAGAAAAAGCCGGGAGACTTCAAAGACAGGTAATTCTGTCGACGTACCAAACCTTGGTGAAGAACTATTATCCCCCTGAGTCAGTTGTACTTGGTGTTCTTCATTACGAGATGGAGTACGGTGGACCAAAAGAAGCTATCATGCGAAAAAACTTTGGATGTACTCATATTGCGATAGGGAGAGATCATGCAGGAGTCGGGAGCTACTACTCACCTTACGCTGCACATGGCATATTCAAGGAATTTCCCGACCTGGGTATTGAAGCCATTCTCATGCGAGAATTCTACTACTGCAATCGATGTTACGGCATAGCAAGCGAGAAGATCTGCCCGCATCCTCAATCAGAAAGAATCACCTTCAGCGGAACTAGGCTCCGAACCATGTTTCTTTCAGGTGAAACCCCTCCCAAGGAATTCATGAGAACAGAAGTAATTGATGTTATTCGAGGGTTCAAGAACCCGTTCGTAGAAGAAGATGATGAGCAATTCGCTGGAATTCCTAAAAAAAAGATCTCTGTTGGTTCAGATCCAAAGCGAGTGAACTAGTAGAGTGTCAACAATCTGGAGAAAAGCTCTAGTATTCTTTCGGTGGCTGGATAGAAAGCTCGATGAGTTCACTAGATCTCCAGACGATTACATAATCTTGTAAGGGAGAGGCTTGTGTTTTGTATTTCGAGACACGTTTTGCTGATACTCTGGCAGAATTTGCGTGATTCTTTAGGCTAATATAACATTCAGAGAAAGCATCCCTCTACGATAAACGATGAGTGCCAAGATTTATGCTCATCCCGAAGTCCTTGTGGACACGAATTGGATCATTCAGCATCACAAGGACAATAACGTTAGAATTGCCGAGGTCGACTACGATCCCTCCCCAAACTACAACCAGGGACATGTACAGAACGCAGTCCTGTTTGACTGGAAGAGAGACATCAACGAGCCAGTAAGTAGGGATATCCTGACTCAGCAACAGCTCGAGTCATTATTTGGTAGGAACGGAATTGCTGACAACACGACACTCGTACTGTACGGAGATTTCAATAACTGGTTTGCCGCGTTCGCGTTTTGGGTCTTCAAGTATTACGGCGTGAAGGACGTTAGAATAATGAATGGAGGTCGTAAGAAATGGATCGATGAAGATAAACCGCTGAACAAAGAGGTTCCAAATTTTCCGCAAACAACGTACAAAGTCTCAAACATCGACACAAAGCTCCGTGTTTACTTGGACGACGTAAAGGAAGCTCTCGGAAAGAAGAATATCGGACTAGTCGACGTGAGAGGTCCTAAGGAGTTCTCCGGTGAGATTCTCGCGCCTCCAGAATGTCCGACAGAGCATGCTCAGAGAGGAGGTCACATCCCCGGAGCCCAAAACATCCCGTGGGGTCAGGCAGTCAGGGAAGATGGTACCTTCAAATCAGTCGAGGAGTTGGAAAACCTCTACAAGCCAAAGGGCATAACTCCAGAGAAGCAGATAATTACGTATTGCAGGATTGGAGAGAGATCGTCCCACACTTGGTTTGTACTGAAGTATCTACTCGGATATCCTGACGTGAGGAACTACGATGGTTCCTGGACCGAGTGGGGCAACATAGTTCGGTCTCCGATAGAAAAGTAGAAAGAAAAAAATTATCGACTAGTATCCCTCTTTGGAGCCAATATTGCGAGAACCCTCAGGAAGAATAAACGCGTAGTTACAGGCTTTCTTGGAATAGTTCCCCCTAGAGACTGGATGTACAATCCAACGATATCTGTAACCTTCTCGTTGAACTGGGGATCTTTGCTGAGCTTGAAGCCTCTCTCCCTGTGTGGCTGTATCTTGTGAGCCTTCAACACTCTGTGAACCGCGCTGCGGCTCACGCCTAATTTCTTTGCGAGTGAACGAGTGCTCCAGTGCGTGGCACCTTCTGGTTTCTCGCGAAGAGTGGTGTTGATTATCCTATCCACAGTCTTCCTGGGAAATCTGGCGCTTCCTTCCTGGGCGAGGAGCGTCTTTGATTATTCCTTTTATTCCTTGCTTCGCGAAGCGATTTCTCCACTCGGTTACAACGCCTTTGTGTGCATGAACTTTTTCTGCCTATCTCCTTGTTCTGCAATCCTTCTGAAGCCATAGGACAATCTTTGAGCGAAGTACCAGCCTGTGAGACGTGGACCTGCCTCTCAACCGGTTCAGAAGTTGAATTTTATCTACGTCGCTGACCTTGATTGGAACTGCCCTACTCTCATAACGCCCTAATACTCAAGGGAAGAATATAATCCTACACTTTTGAAAGACGATACACTAGTTAGTAAAGACATATTCCTATACTCTTAAGAAGAGTCGCATCCGTCTCAACTACGCGCCTCGTAAGTAGGCAAGCGCGTGGTCGTGCGAATCCCAACCTCTGATGCGCTATACAAATCCCGGAGTGTACGGCGATGTTAGTTTGCTGACAGAAGAAGAAAAACAACAAAGACAAGATATCAATGATCACTTTACTTCAGCGAGAAACACAAAACGACTGCTGAAGGTATCGGAAGTATTCACTTCGCTGCAGGGCGAAGGTCCTTATCGCGGATTGAAGGCCGCGTTCCTCAGACTAGCGGTTTGCAACTTGCACTGCTGGTACTGTGACACCAAGTACACTTGGCTATACAACAATACGCTTCTGGAAACAGTACGATCAGACATTGAAACGATACGAGCTCAGCCACCAGCCGACCTCAAAGTCTATGACCCCCGAAATGAAGTAAAGGAAATGCCGCTTGAAGAAGTCGAGCTTCAATTATTGAATAGCAACCAGAGCCATTTAGTCATCACAGGCGGAGAACCGATGCTCCAACAAAGCGCGTTGATTCTTCTTCTCCAGCAGTTGAAAAGGAAGAAGGCGGAAAACAATGATTACCTCTTTGTCGAAGTTGAAACTAACGGAACAGCCAAGCCGCTACCCGGGATTGTGCCTCTGGTGGATCACTGGAATGTTTCGCCAAAACTGAGTAGCTCTGGCAATGCAGCGCCAACTATTCGCGAAAGATCCGAAGTTCTCCGTTTCTTCGGAAAGCTACCCAACGTCGTATTCAAATTCGTTGTCCAATCAATGGAGGACCTTAAAGAGATCGAGAATCTCGCGAAGAAATGCGATATCGCGCCTTCAAAAATCACGCTAATGCCGGAGGGCACAGAAGCTCAAATCCTGAATGAGCGCAGCACTTGGCTTATGAAAGTCTGTGAGGATGTAGGATATCAATTCTCGACAAGGCTTCACATCTTGCTTTGGGGTAACAAGAGAGGGACTTAAAATTAAACGTGACAGCAGTGCAACATTTCTCTAGGCTTCAGGAAAGAAATTCAAGACGTCAAAGATTTCTAAAGCGGTTGTAATACTAAGCGGCGGGCTGGACAGTTCCGGAGTAGCCTCATATTGGAAATGGACTCACTACGAGATTTACCTTCTCACATTCAATTATGGCCAGAGAGCGGCACAAGAAATAAAGCGCGCTTTGGAAATCGGAAGAGAGCTCTCGGCAAAAGAACACAAAGTGATAGACATTTCGTTCATGAAAGAGCTCTACGGTCAGTCCAATGTTTTGACAGATCCCACAAAGGATAAGCCTTCGTCATTTCAAAGCAATATCATCGTTCCTATCAGAAATGCAGTCTTTCTGACCATTGGTACAGCATATTCTTTCAGCATCGGGGCCAACATTCTTGCTTATGGAGCACATCTTTCAGACAATCCTTATCCTGATTGCCGTCCCGAGTTCGCAAAGAAATTAGAGCCAGCCCTAAGTCTTGGCGACATTGATGCGATAAAAAGTGGATCCACCCCGAAATTAGCATCTGGAGTCCGGCAATCCAAGGGCTCACTAAAGATGAGATGCTCAAGATTTCCTTTGGCATACT
>JAJYUX010000082.1 GCA_021792315.1 archaeon | reverse complement strand
TCTGCCGAGTCATATGTAACCAATTCGCTAATGAATATGGATGCCCCAACCATGATCAATATGAAACCGAGTGTCAAGAGCAAGAGAATCGTACCAGAGTAGTGGGTCATTTCGATTGATGACACGAAATAGTCGCGCGTTAATAAACAGCACAGACGATCATCATCTTTGATTTGTGGTATCTGTGCAGCAGAATTTGTATGGTGTGTCTGATCCAAATACACCGTTCATTCACTCTCAGAGTGATTGGAGCTGAGGAGGATCCTGACGCTTTCTTTCCTAATACGTGGCATCGAATCGCTCGATTGCGTTCCAGTTTAGAATGAGGTGGATAATTAACTCCGTAGCTACACTTAGAGCCTAAAACTGACTGAACTTTGCATCTTTCGCCAACTGATCTTTAAGCTATCCTGAATCTGTTCAAGTAATTTCCATCTAACGCTCAAAATTAATTTGGCACTTAATTTCACACGGCCAGATCTTTGTTACAAATCTTTTTGCATAGCCCATACTTTCTTTTTCGGGAAATCTCGAAGCGTGTGTTCCTGTAGACCCGATAAAGCATTCTGTCACTTCAAGGGAATAGCGCGCAGAATTTGCGCACATGAGTCAATTCGTACTTACACATCGACTAGTCTAATTGCCGTAATATTGCGCTGCAAAGAAATTCTACCGATGCAAGAATACCAGAAATGAATCGATTTACCATTGTGAATGTATGCGCTTGTCCTCTGTCAAACACAAGCTGTAAATCTTGTGCACGCCGCCTAACTCTTAGCCTCAGGCACGCAGTCAACATCCATACGAAGATCCGTGAGTACAAGTAACATAGAGCAGTGGGTCTTGAATTTACTCTTTCCTGACTATATCGACCGAGATCTCCACCGCCGGAATCGCTCCTCTGTTCTCAAGCCAGTGTGTGGTGTTCCTATCCTCTGGCCAGCCCACTCCCGACCCATAATCCTTGGCGACTCCATTTCTATGGTCGGTGATAGTTCCTTGTATTATGTAGACGGTGCCTGGTCTTCCTTTATGGTCGTGAATCGGGCCGAAGACGCCTCCAGGCTCGATGGTCACCATGCGCATTCGAAGCTGGCGCCCTGCCATGCCCTCTATCTCAGGGCCAAGGTCAACCGTCGCAAGCAACTTCACAGTAACACCTTTCGTCTCAGGGGCCGACTGTTTGTTGGTCATAGTACTCTCCTCTCTGTACTTCCATGGTCTTACGAATAAGCGTTCAACCGGTGAGCACATGGCACGTAGTTGGTTGGGCCTCCATTACACGTAGAGTAGGACTATCGTATGCGTGCTATTCCTCGTATTATTATTCGATGCGTGGCTGCTGTTTTCTTTTGCTTCTAACCTCTTGTGTCACGATCTCTTCCGTCCCTGAGCTATCGCACATAACCCATCCGATCCTATCCCGAGTGGTATATTGAGCAGGTTTTCGAAATTCGAAATTGCAGTGAGTGTGGTGATCTCAACTATCTCCCAATCGCTGTAGTGTTTACGAAGCTCTTCAAAAGTCTCGTCTGCCACACGTTTGTTTCGAGTAATCTCTTCGACATAGGAGAGAGCTGCACGCTCCTTTTCCGAAAATAATGAGCTGGTACGGTAAGCCGGCAATGCGTTGAATTTCTCCATGTTCATCTTGTCTTTGACCGCCATCATGCGACCAAAATCTAGGCAAAATCTACACCCGTTCATACCTGCTACGAACATCGCAATCATGTAATGGAGCTGTTTGTCAAGACGTACTCCTTTCATCTCGTATTTGCCAACTGCGCTGAATAGATTCATCATCTTGGGAGCTCGGGCTACGAGAACCTTGAGAGTCGTTGGCACTTTTCCGTACTGACGAGGCGCAAACCAGTAAACGAACCGCAACATGAGTCCCTTTGGCTTCTCGATGGACTCTAACCTCGGTCTTTTGGAAGCAAGCTCTTCAGTGTCCTTTAGACTAGGTCCTTTTAGCTCTTCTTGCTTTGATAATGGTTCGATGCTCATGTGATTCTCGCAGTTTCCTATTACTAGGTTGCATGCATTTGAACGGTTGTCTAAGAAAATTAGGCAAAAGGGAAGCGACGAATAAATATCTCATCGTGTCTTCATCTAATCATCCAGGAAAGAAGATCCAATGGATGAGTTAGACATTAAACTCCTTCGCGCTTTAATTTCAGAAAGAGCAGTTGCTCCATCCAATCCGAAGGTGAAGTTATCACTAAGAGCTATCGGTGAACGAGTCGGTACAGACAAAATGACTGTTAGCTATCGGTACAAGAAACTGCAGGAATCGGGCTGCATGTCCAGCTGGTCTCTCCTAGTCAACCCCGCATTCTTTGGCTACAGAGTTGAAGAAGTGATGTTGGATGTTCAACCACAGTCAGGCAAGTCAGACATGATCAAGAAGCTGAAACTAGTCCATGAAATCACTGGATTAGTCGACTTTTATGGAACTGGATTAAGACTCTTCGTGATTTACAACAGTGACGCGTCACGCTCCCGGACAATCGAACTAATCTGCAGAATTACAAATGCGGAGAAAATCATCCAGTCTCGGATGGCTCTGCCTCGGAGTGAAACCAAACAACTGACAGTGACCGACGTAGCAATAATTCGAGCACTTTCCGATAACGCTCGCAAGTCGCCACAAGTTGTCGCGCGAGAACTCGGACTTTCGACAAAGACCGTGAGAAACCGAGTGGAGAGGCTACGAAGGGAAAATACAATATTCCCATTTCCAATCCTTAACGTGGAGTGCGTCCCAGGGCTTATCCCGATTTACATATCCTATGTCTACACTAATAGCGAAGCCAAAGCGTCAGCAGATCGTGCCGTACTCTCGCATTTTGACGCGAATTACATTATTGGCAGCTTCCCAGATCCGGAAGTGGGCAATATCTTGCTAGGCGCCTCCTCGATGGCAGATGTCAACGAGTTTTCAACATGGACAAAATCACAGCCGGGAATCGCAAGCGTTAGAGTAGACATCCCCACAATGACTCTGATGTTTCCTGAAAAACTGATAGAACTGGCTATGATGCGAGACCCAAAGGAATCATTTGTGAAAGATGCCCTTTTGTGAGTTTGTGAGAGTCCTTTCGATCCACGATGACGCGAATCCCCAGATTCGCGTGCCTTCAAGTGACAATTTCTTGAATATAGTACATCCTAGTGACAAAGAGGCACTCACTGGGGAAACTCTACCAATGCAAGAAATATCTTGCTACAAGATGCGATGTTTCTACGATTGTAGTGTAACAGCATTTAAACCAGCCTTGAATTTTCACTTCTCCCAGACGCGGTGAATCTCACCACCAGCCTAATGCTTCAGGATAAAACTCTGCCCTATAGCACAAGATAAAACAGACGCGTAATAAAAAAGCGGCTCAGTCTGTGTTATTGGAGGCGCAGGTGGGTCGAATGCCACATTTGTGACTTTTGAACATCATAATCATATGCCTTTCATAAATAGCACGTCGCTCCATTTCTCTCTGTTATGCGAAATTTTATGGCTGATAGTACTCAATGAACCGCAAGATCATATTCGTCGTCATCCCACTGCTTGGTTATTTCGGTCTTTGGATACTGGGAACCATCCTTTTTCTAGTCTACTTCGACCTATTTAGTGTCTCGCTGGATCTGCCGTACAATACAATGATAGAAAGAATCCCAGCACTTCTAGCAATAGCAACCGTTCCGCTATGCAGTTTTGCATCTTTTTTCCTGAGCACAAGGGTCTTGCTTCGAAAGATCGCCTTGGATACAAAGGCAGCGTTCGAGCTCGGAGTTGTTTCGCTCATCTCTACGATAGGATTAGATCTGCTAATAACTGTAGGGATCCAAAGAGTGGACATTTCGCTATTTCCGGCTAATTTCATGTATTTGTTTGCATACCTAGTAATCGTTCCGTCGGTTGTCTTGGCGGCATATCATAAACACTCCTGAATTTCGCAAAGTGTCGAGAGAGAAAACGCGAGCTAATTTGTTATCTTCGAAAATCCCTCATCCAAAACGTCGCACCACTGTTGATACGAGTTCTCATAGTTTCCCGTTTCAAGAGCTGCTAAGAGGTCACATCAGCTCCATGTCTTCTTGTAACCGCATCGGACTTCAAGCACAAAATCCCCGCCTCGCATTCTTATACTTCAAGCTCAGGCTTATCCCTCCATTCCTTGTGCTGGTACTGTTACCTCTTCGGTTGACTGGGAACTATGTTCGGAACCTGATCAACGTGGTTCTTGTGATCGCTCGTTTGTTCTTCACATTGTTTGTTGCAGCTCCAAGAAGAGATCACACTAGATTATGATTTTCATGCACCGCGTAGATGATTTGCGTCAGTAATCAGCGCATTATGAAATGCTGATCTTACGGAATTGTTTTTAGCGATCCTGCTCAATTCATGTGCAAGTGTGTCCAAGTATGGTTCAACTGACTGAAAAAGCTACGAAATTAATAGACGGTCAAAACTTCGGATATATTGCCACAATAAACAAAGATGGCTCGCCTCAAGTCACGCCAGTATGGGTTGACAGAGAAGGAAGAGACTTTGTTCTCGTCAATACTGCGATCGGAAGGTTGAAGCAAAAGAATCTTGAGAAGAACAATAAAGTGGCTATAGCTGTCGCCGACGCTTCAAATCAATACGACATGGTCACGATTAGAGGCATCGTAGTGGAACAAACCACGAAAGGTGCAGATGATCATATCGACAAGCTTGCAAAGAAGTACCTTGGGAAGGACAAGTACCCTTGGGCATCTCCTGACTCAAAACGAGTCATTTTGAAGATCAAACCAGAACGTATAGCAGGCCAGTAGGGTCCGCTGGCTTCATAGACTTCACGTACCAGGTTCCACGTACGTTTCTTGAAATCCACTGCGAAGGCTCGCTGTGATAGTGCCTAGCTAGAAGGCTGTACGCTTTTCTGATTGTCTTCTCCTCTTCGTGTATAAGCTCTTTCCAGTGACGGGCAGATGCGGCGTCCCGAATCTGTTGTATTTGTTCGTCCCTCTCCCAGTAGACTTCTTTTCTCTCGTATTTCGTCCTGTTTATGAGTAATGATGCCCACCTTTGAGGTATTGTATTGCGAATCATTTCGTCGTGCAAGCGAAGATCTGATGCTACTATCATATTCGTCCATGATATACTGAATCTGCTCTTCGACCTAGGAGAATATCGCTCGACGTTTAGCGCCGCAATTTCTTGCTGCGGGACTCAATCCGAACTTGATTGGTACATTTCCTGGTTTTGAAGGAACCTATTCACACAGTGGGATTGGAGCTCCAAAATCCATGCTCAGAAATTTACAGAGCGCTCTATCGGATAGAGTGGGCCGGATTTGGTTCGACTCTCAGTAGTTCTGGACTCTCGTGTGGCACGCGCAGGGACAGAGTATCTCGTGAACCATCCCATCAAAGAACATAGAGGTCCGAGTATCGTGCTCATGCTTGCAACTCTTGCATATCTGTATTGTCAGAGCCATGAGTTGAGGTTGGCAGATTCTCGTTGTAAGCCTCCAACTCGATCATAGTTGACAACAAGCTCACTTTTTCGCTGACAACCCTTTCCTCTCAAGAGCCTTTTATTCGTAGAGAAATCTCGGTCCTGCAAAGAGAACCGTACGAATTGCTCGAAACAACCATGCCGTCGATCGGCGACCCGAAGATCTTCCGCACGGCAGTATCTCACCTCAGCAGAAATGATCCAAGGCTGGGAAGGGTGATTGAGGAGCATGGAATCTTGAGTTTCTCACCATCAGGAGGCATGTTCGATTCGCTCGTAGAATCTATAATCGGCCAGCAGCTAGCCAGACCGGCCGCAGACGCAATAATCGAAAGAGTAAGATCGATCTACGGAGAGAACGACCTCGATCCTGCTCTCATCTACAAAACTCCGAAAGGCAAACTTCGTCGAGCCGGTGTCTCTCCGCAGAAGATCAGGTATCTCAAAGACCTATCCTCGCGTGTGGTGCGTGGAAAGCTAGATCTCGAGTCTCTACGAAGGGAGCAGGACAATGTAGTTCTCGAAGCATTGGATCAGGTGCTTGGAATAGGTCCCTGGACGGTTCACATGATACTGATATTCACGCTTGGCCGGCCAAACGTCCTGCCAGTAGATGACCTTGGCATGAAGAAGGCAATCCAGAGCATCTACTCGCTACGAGAGCTACCAAAGAAAGAAAAGATAGTGAAGCTAGCCGAACCATGGCACCCATACTGCTCCGTTGCTTCACTTTACCTCTGGCGCCACAAGGACAACCTGAAGGACCAAAGATGAAACAGTTGTCGTATCTTCCATACCACCAACACAAAGAAGGTTGTCAACATCTAGAACCTTTGCATGGAAAGAACGTTCCCAAAAATAACATCCTCTCCGATACCATCTCAGCGGAACGGAGAGCTCTTTCCATCGCGGGCGGGATCTTTCTCTTGACATCAGAGTAGATTGTCAGCTTCAGATATCGGACTCGGTAGTCTGAGCTAGCATGAGCTTTCATTGACAGTTTCGCGGTGCTCCTAGTTAAGAAGTGCCAAGAAAAGAGCTATCTAGTAGTACGCTTATTCTTGGTCTTTCTCTTTCCTGATGTTTTCAATCCAGTCAGGGTAACTTGGTTCTAACTTTCCATTCTTAATGTCCACAGCGAGG
>JAJYUX010000081.1 GCA_021792315.1 archaeon | reverse complement strand
GGCGGTATTCCTCTTTACATCCCGATGTACCTAGGCAACAAGGGCTACTGACCAACTCAAAGTGATATTGATTGACAAAATGGGTGATTACATCTGCATGGCCCTATTCCTCTGATATTCCGCACCTGGGAAACATCATCGGCTCGGTGCTTTCGGCTGATGTGTTCGCCCGATTCAAACGCCTTACCGGCAACGAGGTCATATTCGTATCTGGTTCTGACGAACACGGAACACCCCTTGAAGTGGAGGCAATCAAGCGCAAGATGCCTGTGAGGCAGCTAGCTGACCAAAATCACGAGCGAATTTCTGATACATTCAGGAAATGGGAAATTTCCTACAACAACTATACTCGTACGGAATCAGAGACTCACAAGAACTTTGTTCGCCAGCTCTACACGGAAATCAACAGCAATGATTCGTATATCTTCACTCAGGTCGAAAGAATACACTTCTGCGCGAAAGATAAGAGATTCCTTCCTGACAGATTTGTTGAAGGGACCTGTCCGTTCTGCGGGTTTGATCGAGCTCGCGGAGATCAGTGCGACAATTGCGGCAGACCTCTCGAAGCGGAGAGGCTAACCAACGCCTACTGCATAATTTGCGGTCAGGCCACGGAGTTGAGAGAGACCAAGCAGTGGTTCTTTGATCTTCCGAAGCTATCTGATTATGTTTCCGACTATCTTTCCAGAGCTGAACTATCTCCAAATGTGATCAAGTTTTGCAGGGGATGGTTGAAGGATGGCCTCAGGCCGCGATCCATAACCAGAGACTCCGAGTGGGGCATTAGGGCGCCATTTCCCGGAGCAGAACAAAAAACGATCTACGTTTGGATGGAAGCAGTCTTGGGTTATGTGTCCGCAGTCATCGAGTATTTCGAGCGCATCGGCAAGCCCGAAGAGTGGAAGAAATACTGGTTTGATCCAAGCTCAAAGACAGCGTTCTTCATTGGAAAGGACAACATACCTTTCCACGCTATCATTCTTCCGTCTCTTTTACGAGCTTCCGGACGAAGTTACAACGAACCCAATCTGATAAGCTCAACAGAGTTTCTAATGTTCGAAGGCCAGAAATTCTCCAAGAGCAGAAAGATCGGCATATGGACTGACGAGGCACTGATGCTTCTACCTGCTGATTATTGGCGCTACTCTCTTGTCTCCCTGAGGCCAGAATCTGGCGACATCAACTTCGGATGGGACTCTCTTGCTGAGAAGGTCAACAACGATCTGAATGACACCATAGGAAACTTTGTAAACCGAACACTCGTAGGTGTGGTAAAGTTTGCGGACAACAGATTCGACCTGTCGCGCTCTCAAATTCGCGAGGAATACTCCTCTGTTGTTGATGCCTCGCTGAAAAGGCATGACAAAATCAGAGAGCTGTATGAGAAAGTTGAACTCCAGTCCGCATGCAAAGCTGTAACTGAACAGGCAGCCGAAGCAAACCGCTTCCTCAGCAGCACAGAGCCATGGAAAGTTGTGAAACAGGACAAACAGAGGGCGCTGGAGATTCTCTATGTTTCTCTGTCCACCTTGAAGCTACTAGCTGTTGAGCTTTCCCCCATAATCCCCTCGACCGTGGGAGAGATTGCAAAACAGGCAGGTTTTTTCAAGATACACTCTGGCAAGCCAGACTGGAACAACACTTCATTGGAGGAGGACCTTCCGATTGTGACAGAAGGCGTCAAGCCGCTATTCTCAAAGGTGAAATCCGAGGAACTCAGATCGAAGCTTGATTCAATTCGAACGAAGAGATAAAAGCAGTTAAAACATCGTTCTGCGTTTTAGTGTCAGAGAGAAATGACGGAGACCCCAACAACTCAGCCATTGGGTTCTGAGACACCAACAGTCGAAGTGACTTTTGACGAGTTCAAGCGAATTGACATACGTACTGCGAAGGTTCTGGAAGTTTCAAGAGTTCCAAATTCAGCGAGATTGCTCAAGCTAATTTTGGACATCGGCGGTCAGCAGAAGCAGTGTATTGCTGGTGTTGGCGCAAAGTATGAACCAGAACAGCTGAAAGACAAGATCATAGTCGTTGTGGTCAATCTCAAGCCGCGTAGTCTGATGGGGCTTGTTTCAGAAGTTATGCTGCTTGCAGCAGCCGAAGGACCAGAGATTTCAGTCCTCACACCCGACAGACCCCTGAACGCAGGGGCCAAAGTCACTTAGAACGCGAAGTTGAACTAGAATTGGAGAGCTCGCTTGGAGAGATATTCGCTCAGTTGGAGCGATACGTTATGCCTCTGATTGGGAGCGATTCTCCACATGGTTTGAGTAAAGAGGAAAACAGGATATTGGCGCTTCAAAACATAAACAGACTGAACCAGACTATCGGTCAGCTTGTTCGATCCGGTCAGAGCAGTCCAATCGATATGAAAGTGCTTCAAACGCAGGTCAACAACCTGACGATTGGCGTAAAGTACGACAATGCAGCGCAGATGAAGATTGCATTGACGCAAGTGAGAAATCTAGTCACTACCTACAACTCCATGAAGAGCAAGAACTGAGTTCTATGTTTACAGTTTCCCCTGACCCTAGTCAAACTTTAAAGAACGAAGTTGCCAAGAGTGGATGCAGCGGGCCAGTCGTCTAGGGAAACCGGGCAAGCCGATTCGGACAACCTGGTTAGGACAACAGCAATTCGTGTAGATTTGCGGTCAGACCCTTACGCGGTGTGGGTCGTCGGTTCAAATCCGGCCTGGCCCATCTGCTCAACTTTTCAGTAATCTTTGAATTCCTTCTAACAGGACGTTCCAGATTTCATGTTTCTCAGCGATACTTCCTTTTGGAAGGTACAACGTATCTAACCAATTCGTGACCGTAAAGGTCGCTGTCGTGCTGGACAGTCAACAAGCCGAGATCAACGAGGTCCATGACTTTCTTCTCGCAAATATCGAGTGGTATGTTAGTCTCCAAGGAAATTTCATCCATTAGCTTTGGGGTGGACGAAGTTGAGGCAAGTATCTTGACTTCTTCCCAAACGAAAGCCATGTCTTTATGTTCTTGGTCCGGCATCTGGCATGTCCGTCTTTCATAGGATAATGCATTTCCAAGTATTTAATCGCAGAGAATGTTTCTCAGGATTGATATCGAGTCGATTTTGAAAGCTCATTGAACTTTCGCTTTAGGCAGGTGACTGAAATGTTCCACTCAATAGAAGTGGAAAATCCTGACATCGGAATTGTTTTGCGCTGATCTGAACGATTCGTTGATTGTTTTCGGAATACTCTCGAACTTGAGATTTCGGCAGATGTTACAAATAGGTCGCTTGACATCAGATGGATAGGTAAAGGCGAGAGGGCCAACGCCGTTACAATGGAGCCCGGAGGAAGCGTTTGTTTCATTCATCGGATGAGGCAGGACAATTCTTAGTCGAGAACAGGAGTACTCAGGAAGTAGTAAACGGAACCCGACACCATTGCGGAATCCGAAACTGTCACCAAGCGACCGGAAATCGACGTTTGCTCGGGTCACCCGTTCACCGCACTTTGAGTCTTGTCGCATCAGCGGCAATTCTATCACGAGTTTCATGAAAGAGTAGTTGCTCACCACCTCTTGGCTAGAAACCAGGCTCACGTATAGATGCAATTCTCAACTTTGATAATCGCATCTATGCCTTAATAGTACCTGCGCTATCTCTGAGAGAGTCAACTGTCATGGCCTACCTTATTCGTTTTGACGAGGAAAAAGGGAAGTTTGTTGCGAGCTCTTCTAATGATCCGTCAAAGACTGGTGAAGGAGATCATCTATTTGCGGCGATAGAGGACCTCGAAAAGAAGATCTCAAAGATTTCACAAGCAGAAACTATTCCTGGCGACACTCCACTTGCAATGTCACGAAGCGGCAAATTGAGTGGGACTGAAAACCAAATTGTATTTCAGCGCTACATTGGACACTCCTGAATAGTACTTTACTGCAAACGTATCTATTGAAGTCGGCCATCCATTCGTAATTATTCAGATCAGTCAATGTTGGTTTGAATGTAAAACGAACCCTCTTGAAGATCACAGTCATCTACATGATCTCCCGACGAGACCAGATTGCTGAGGCTTGATGCTATTCGCTGAAATCGTCATGCGAAGAACATCACCACTCTTAACTCACAGATGAATTTCAGTGCAAATTGAATCTCGCCTAATCACAATTGGCTACCATTAGAACTCAAAGAATCTTATCGGAGAGAGATCCAGAGAAGTGTTCGGTTCTGCATCAATCTTATTGCAGTAGACTAAGACATCTAAAGAGATAATAGCTAGAACGACCATTTTTGTTATGTGATCAAAAAAATGAAGATCACCCTGTCCGCGATAAAGGCAGACATTGGAGCGGTCGGTGGACACACACTGCCTAGCTCTGAAGTATTGGACACTGTGAAAGAATTCGTGCAAAAGAAAGGTTCTGGAAGCGGTCTCTTAATCGACGCCTATGTTGGATACACCGGAGATGATATTCACATTCTTATGAGTCACAGAAAGGGCGTGAACAGCTCCGAGATCCACAAGTTGGCATTTGACGCATTCATGACCGGCACCGAAGTTGCCAAATCTCAGAGCCTTTATGGCGCTGGACAGGACCTCTTGAAAACGGCCTTTTCCGGCAACGTCAAAGGGATGGGCCCAGGAGTATCGGAGCTCGAATTCGAAGAAAGGCCGAATGAGGCGTTTCTACTTCTTACGGCAGACAAGACTGAGCCCGGAGCTTTCAATCTCCCGCTTTACTACGCATTCGTTGAAGTATCTCACTCTCCTGGATTGATATTGAGCGAAACAATGAGGGGCGGAGTTACATTTTCGATAATGGATACGAAACACACTGAAGCAGACAAGGTAATTCAACTGAAGACTCCCGAAGATTACATCGATATAGCATCGCTATTGGTCGACCCGCATCGATACGTCATAGAATCGATTAACCTGCGTCAAGGCAATGAACCGATACTCGCAGTGAGCACGACTAGGTTGCACAATATCGCGGGCAAATACGTTGGAAAAGACGATCCAATTTCGCTTGTGAGGGTACAGAAACCATTCCTTGCAACTGAGGAAATAGGCGTTGTGTTCAGACATGCCCACTACGTAGGGGGAGACTCGCGAGGGAGTCACTACATGGCTCTTATGCCTGTCAAGATAAAGTCTCCCGCTTCAATATTCCAGTGCAATCCGATCGTGAGCGCGCTCTATTTCTCCATGCACGAAGGTAGATTCGTTGGCCCTGGAGATGGATTCGATGATCCAATGTTCGACGAGGTTAGGCACTTGGCCGCTGTAAAATCAACATACATGCGCGATCAAGGCTTTGTCATGCCTGGCATGTTACCAATGGAAGAGCTAGAGTACACGATATTGGAAGATAGGCTCAATGAATTGGGGAGAAGGTTCCAGGTACGGAAGTAGCACGCATTGGAGTCTAACCGATTACGACAATTCAACTGCACGCGCAGGAGTTCATGCCCCACGGTGATTCATTCCTGATAGCCTTGAGAAAATAAGGGCCCGTTCGGACCATCACGTTAGAACTAACGAAGCGTTATCTTAGAAGATCCTGAAACAAGCTTTTGAAAATGACATCTCCACCATCCCAAGCAGAAATACTGCAGAAGGTACATCCCAGATCGAATAACCCCTATGCAGATGCGATGAGTTTGACAACATCAACCAGTCTATTGGCGTACCCCCACTCATTATCGTACCAACCAAGTATCTTTGCAAAATTTCCCTTTCCTCCTAGGACAGTGGTGCCTCCGCCATCAATTATGCACGAGCTTGGATTTCCCACGATGTCTGCAGAGACAATCGGATCCTCAGTATACTGGAGGATTCCATTCAGCTTTTCTCCTGATGCCAGCATGTATGATTCGTTGATTTGTTCTTTCGTGACTTCAGTGCTGAGCTGAACAGTCAGATCCGCAATCGACCCATCCGGAACAGGCACGCGAAAAGCCATGCCGTCCATCTTGCCATTGAGTTCTGGTATCACTTCCCCGATCGCTGATGCAGCACCAGTTGTAGTTGGGATTATTGATAGACTTGCTGCCCTAGAACGTCTGAGATTCTTACTCATAAGATCCAGGACTCGCTGATCGTTTGTGTACGCATGAACCGTACTTAGGTAGCCCTTCTCTACCCCAAAGCGTTCCAGCAGAACCTTTAGCATGGGAGCTAAACAGTTTGTTGTGCAGGAAGCTGCGGAGATTATCCGATGCTTTGAGTGATCGTACCTTTCCGTGTTCACTCCTGGCACCAGGGTCACGTCTGGTTGCTTTGCAGGCGCTGAAATGAGCACTTTCTTTGCTCCAGCCTTAAGGTGGCCTTCAGCTAATTGCCTCGATGTGAACAGGCCTGTGCTTTCCACCACGACATCGATCTTCAGGTTAGTCCAAGGTAGTTTCTCAGGCGATTGCTGCTTGAAAACATCGTATCGCTTGCCGTCTACTGTGACGTAAGAGTCACCGTACGTTATATCATTACGAAGTGTACCGTGTACTGAATCGTACTTGAAAAAGTAGGCGAGTGATTCTGGTTCGGCCAAATCATTGAAGGCGACAACATCAAAGCTCTTTCCAAACTCGCTGTCTTTCAAACACGCTCTAAAGAACTGCCTTCCAGTTCTCCCCAGCCCATTCACAGCAACTCTGATAGTCATGACTAAAGAATATCAAACTAAACGCAGAAAAATATTGTGAAACATTCTGAGGGAGAATTGGTACAGCTAAATCATATTCTGTCACAACAATAGTATCAGATCTACCATTGTGCAAAGCTACAGGAGTCTA
>JAJYUX010000080.1 GCA_021792315.1 archaeon | reverse complement strand
TTCCGATCTTTCGTCGGATCGAATTTTTCGCCTGAAGCAGTAGCCTTCAGTTTTAATCTATCTTTCGATTTTGATATAGAACAACTGAATTTGGAAAACAACAGTCCTTCGATATCCTGCAGAGAGATAAGCTCCTCGAGCCAGTTGTACAGCAAAGATTCAATGTCTTCTCCAGTCACCTCGATGTTCTTTTGTGTAATGGGCCTTATGCTAGCCAGATCGACCATCAAGTCTTCGGCAGCCAGTCCGGCATTCTCGAAGGAGTCATTCAGTCCCCTCCCAAATGCCTCAATCTCAGCGTCAGTTGTGTGCTCCAGAAACCTGAAGCCACGCTCCGAATGTTCACTCATTTGCCAAACCAGTCTAGATCAGATTTACCGCTTTCAGCAACCACTCAAATTAACAAACGATTTTAAGCTGGCGCCCAGAGGTCATGCTAACTAGTGCCGGGATGGCATTTGCCGGGATTATTATAGAATCCCGATGGCAGAGTGGACTATTGCGCGGTTTCGATCCAGTCGAAGCGTAGGCCTTGAGTCCCTATCGGAAGATAGCCCGTGGCCGTTCTTCGGCCTCGTCGGTTCGAATCCGGCTCCCGGCGTCTTCTTTCCACGTGTCCAAATCTGCGATAGACAGAGAATCGTGAGCTCGGTTCGACCTCACCGGTGCTGTTTGATTTTCGCAAAAGGGTCTAAAACCCGCACGCCCTCAAGATAGGTGGTCCTCTTGGAAGTGATCCTTTCCGCTGCTTCAGGTTAAGGTTCACGAACAAATGGCTCTGACACGTGTGCCAGTTATATTCGGTGTTCTCTTTTCAACACTTTCGTGGCACACTATCCGATAGATTTGCTCGGTGATCCCACTTGGTCTGCCTTTTGGCTATAGCTGAAGTGATCCCATCACCAAGGAAAAAGTAGAAACTGCGGAACGAAGATACATTGGTGCAAAACTAAGCTGAACCAGAGCGCTTTCTCCACTTTTGTCCCGCTGGAGTATCCTGCACTTCAATTCCTTTCTCCAGTAGTTTATTCCTTAGGAGGTCAGATCTCCTCCAGTCCTTGACTTGGCGCGCAGTCTCTCTCTCTTTCAGGAGCGATGAAATCTCTTCAGAAACTCCTGAGTCATTGACCGAGGGCCTTCTCACAGCTCCAAAAACGTAGTTGAAATCAATATTCATGAAGTCCAACATTGTTTTC
This sequence comes from archaeon, assembly GCA_021792315.1. The sequence goes on along the minus strand of JAJYUX010000080.1, from coordinate 6,043 downwards.
ACTTCTGTCTTCCCTAAATGACCCTGATCGAGCATTCTGTTCACTTCTCCAATGAATCCGAACACTCCAGCCAATGCGGTCGGAGTGTCAAGGTCGTCTTGCAACGCTTCCATGTACCTGCTTCGTGTATCCTCGATGAGTTTTGATGCTCTAGAATTGCTATCAGATTCTCCAGACTGATTCTTTTGGGACTCTTCGTCCAGTCGAAGCATGAACTCTTCAATTCTTCTTACAGATGATGAAGCCTGTTCCAGTGACTTTTCCGTAAAGTTGAGCTGGGCTCTGTAGTGGGCGGAGAGCAAGAGGAACCTGAGAGTTTCTCCACTGATGCCTCTGTCGCGTATGTCGCTTACCGTTAGGAAGTTTCCCAGGCGCTTCGCCATCTTTGCATCGTTTATCAGAAGGTGCTCGGAGTGAAGCCAGTAGTTGACAAATTTCTTACCGGTATATCCCTCCGATTGGGCAATTTCGTTCTCGTGATGAGGGAATATGTTGTCAACGCCCCCCGTATGGATGTCAAACTGCTCTCCCAGATATTTCATAGCCATTGCAGAGCACTCAATATGCCAGCCAGGTCTCCCCTTGCCCAGAGACGTTTCCCAGAAGATATTTCCATCATCTTTGTCCCAGGACTTCCAGAGCGCAAAATCCTGCACGGAGTCTTTGTCGTAATCGTCCTGTCTGACTCTTGCCCCTGTTTTCAACTCTCCGACTTTGAGCCCTGAGAGCTTGCCATACGAAGGGAATTTTGAAATGCTGTAGTAAACTGATCCGTCTTCACTTCTGTACGCTAGGCCATTTTGAATCAAGCCTTCAATTAACTGAACCATGGCGGGCACATGCTCGGTGGCAGGAGGATAGTGCTCCGCTCTTTCGATGCCCAAAAAATTCAGATCGTCAAAGAAAGCACTTGTATATTTCTCCGTGAACTGATGAAGTCCTATATCGTTTTCGCGACAGATCTTGATGATTCTGTCGTCCACATCGGTCAGGTTCATCACCTGCGTGACTCTGTAACCGCTCAGTTTGAGAAATCGCCTGAGTAGATCTTCAAATAGAAATGTTCTGTAGTTGCCGATGTGCGGGTAGTTCCATACGGTAGGGCCACAGGTATACATTCTGACCTCTCCATTCTTCAAGGGCCTGAATTCTTCAAGCCTCCGCCCTAACGTGTTGTAGAATCTGATCAAGTGGAATGCCCTCTGAGAGGCGCTCTATTTTGACTAAATCATATCTTCGAGATAAGCATTCACTTGCGCCGATACGACCTGCTTGAATCAATGCTACACAAGTGCGAGCTGGCGTTTCAGGAGAAAGCAAGTCTATTTTTGTATCGTTCCTCTACTTGTGATGCTCTTGTACTCGTCCTGAGTGAGAACTTGGACCGCTGGCTGGTGCTGAATGACGTATATCGGAACTCCCGCTGGGTCTGTCTGCGATGTCTTGAGCACCTTGGTAAGAACAAGCTTCACTCCCAAGACATATCCGTCATCAACTGAATAATAATTCCATTCTTCTGCAAGTGGTTTGAATCCTACAGCCTTCGAAGGTGGCATCTGCGGCATCATGATAAATCATCATCCAACAATGGTTCTTTGTCTTAAAAGGTTGCTATGAAAGTAATGTCAAAGACTATTCCATAGTTCACACTCGAGGACAACAAAAAAATGGAGCTCCTAACTCCACTTAGGAAGGGAAGGCAAGAATCGCCTAAGCTAGCTTGCCGATCTTAAACATTTTAGTTCCGCAATTGGTACAAGTTCCAGAAACGGCAGGTCGTCCGTTCTTCAGCTTTACCTGTTTAGGATTCTTGATTTCGCGGGACTTTTTGCACTTGACGCAGTAACCGGTAACCATACTTCTCACGCGCGTTCTTGCGGAATTCGTATTTAAGCTAAGCGTGTCCTAACGAAGGATTCGATTCGAGCTTTAAATATACAAATGCCGAAAAAAGAGTTTAGAGCGGATGAATTTTGGCAAGAAGACTAAATGCGCCATATTTTGGAAAGAGATACATCGGGGACTCAGAGACAAAAATCTTGCACGATGTCGACAAAGAATCTACAAATTGCAAGATAGAAGCAATTCCGCGGACTAGAATTCAGATGTTTGAGTGGCTTAGCATACCATCGGGTATGAGTTACACTGGCTGCAAGTTCTGTATGCCGGGATACAAGAGTGTAGCAGAAAAGAAAGCCTAGACACTGATTCAGTTCCTAACAATGATCATGACAGGGATTAGAAAAAAAGTGCCCCTTGCGGATTAGAGCCGGGTGTCGAGACTTTGCTATCAAATTGATCATGAATCTATTTCATTCAAATGGCTTCATTAGATTATTCATTGGCTTGACCGATCTTTGCTTGACTGCTATAGAATTCCTTTAACATAGATTTAATCGCCCCCAGAGACTTCATTTCAAACCAATAGCTCGATTTAGTTCCAGTGAGTAAATCTACCTAATAGCTATGCGAGTGAGAGACAAGCTTTGACCTCAAAATCTGTTCACGATCTGATCAGGAAATCACTTGTTGAAAAGGCTCTTGATGACGTAAATATGATTGTGGAAGGTCAATACAAGAAAGCGTACTAACTTCTGACCGACGCAACAGCGGTGGATCGACCGCTGCCGGTGCTCATCACCGGACCCGCGGGCGTTGGAACGTCTCTCCTTGTTCGAAAATTCATCCTCGATACAAAACGGAGTGTCTATGAAATATTCTTCGAAACTCTATGTAGAAACTTTCCACTTGTAAACTGCAGCTTTTTTTAGGTAACCCTTAGATGTTTTGAGACTTTACGGTATTGTCTCGTTATCGCCAGATGGGTGCTTCATTTTCATGCATCAACTAACTAAGACGTAACAGAGTCAGGATTCACTTGCTTTAATATCTGGTACGATTGCAAAATCATTGTAAAGTAATTGGACAGGCTAACTTTATCTCATATGCAGGTGCTACCAGCTCGACCGGATTCTCATCTCCAATCACAATGGCCTTCGACTCTACGGGCAACATGTGGGTCGCGGACTCGGGAAACAGTAGGGCCCTAGAATTCCCCACTCCATTTTCAACCAATGAAGCGGCCAACCTCGTAATAGGTCAGTCGAGCTTCACTACCGGCACTGCTGATCTATCGTCTACTGCTTTGGACGATCCATTGTATCTCGCAATCGATTCTGGTGGGAATCTATGGGTTTCAGATTTCGCTAACAACAGAGTTCTCGAGTACGCCGCTTCGCTCTCGACTGGTGAAGCTGCAAGCTTGGTCCTTGGACAATCAACTTTCACAAGTAGTGGTCACTCAGTGACTTCAACCGGACTATACGAGCTTGACGGTCTCGCTTTCGACGCAAGCGGCAACATATGGGTCGCTGATTATAGTAATAACAGGGTTCTGGAATATACCACCTCATCCTCAACGACCACAACCTCAAGCACCACGAGCTCCACAACGAGCACGACAACCACTACCACGCCTCCGCCTGGCCCGCCGCCTACGTTGGTCGATGGGAGTATAACTTGGACTACGCCCACTTATCTGGGACTGGTCTACATCTACCCAGCTAGTGTTGCGATCAACGGCAAACCATTTTCTTCGACATTTTACGAGAGTTTGTATGCGCAGTTCCAACTCATTCCGGGTCTTCCCTACGCAGGATACTATCAGGGAACATTTGGCGCTATCTCCAGCTGCCAGCCCGGTTCCTCGGTTACGATTACCGCGACCGTGGGTGGAATTACAAAGTCGGCCACCGGCATCTGCCCTAATGCCGGGAGCACATCATCAATCACGATGAGCTTTCCATAACTTTTCTCATATTTGAGAATCGCGGCCGCTATTTAATTAGCCGCCGGAGAAATTTGTTAGCGTCAATGTGCCAAGATGGCGTTGTTGTGGTAGAGAACCTCGAGGAGGTATACAATCATACCACCGATGCCGTCAACGGGATCAGTTTTTTGATCAGGGAGGGCGAGGTGTTCGAGCTCTTGGGTCAAAGACTTTCCAGAGCTAAAAATCCGAACCGACGAGAATGGCAAGCTGAAGGAAATTCCTTTCGAAAAGGTTCCAGGTTTCGTCCTGCCAGTTCTTGAAGAATCCCTGTTACCTTGAACAAAAGCGTGTGCGGGGGTCCCCTTCCCGCACTCGGGATTTACTAGTCAAGTCACAGGGGGCTGTGCAGGATATTTTTGCTCACTAAGTTTCGATAAGTGTATGAATGGACTCGAATCAAGATCTTCCTGAACTGAAAGGAGAATAGTTGGCGAAATGCAGGTTACAGGGAGAATCCACTCTCTGGAGATTCCTTTCAAAATAGCGGTTGCTCCCGGAAAGACAATTGATAGAACGGTCTTCGTGTTCTTGGTTTTGGGCGAAAAGATAACTCTCATTGACACCGGCGTTTCAGGATCAGAATCAAGAATATTTGACTATATCAGAAAAATTGGAAGGGATCCGAAAGAAATCTCCACATTGATTCTATCTCATTCTCATCCAGATCATATTGGAGCGGCAAGATCGATTCACGAGGCAACTGGTTGCGAGATTCTAGCGCACAAGGGAGAGAAGGAATGGATAGAGAATACTTCACGGCAATTCAGGGAAAGACCTGTGCCGGGATTTGATTCTCTCGTTCAGGGGCCTGTTCACATAGATGGATTTCTTGCAGATGGAGAAACTCTTTCTTTTCAAAAAGACACTACTGCTAGAGTGATTCATACACCAGGCCATTCGCGAGGATCGATTTCACTACTCTTCGGCGGTGAACAAAAGGTAGTCTTAACTGGCGACGCTGTTCTCCTCGCAAATGACCTTCCGATGTATGATGATATCTCTGACTCTGTTGACTCACTTGGAAAACTCGCGAAATTGGACAAGACAGAGTTCATGTTATCTTCTTTTGAGACCATGATTCAGGGGCACTATCGAATGATGGAACGAATAGATGAGAGCGTTTGCTATTTTCAGCGCATTCATGAAACTGTCCTCGAAATGGATAAGAAGACAGGAAAGAATGACCCGATAGAATTGTGTCAGCAAGTAGTGACTGAGTTGAAACTGCCACCCTACTGCGTCAACCCCATCACAGCGAGAGCCTTCGTCTCAAGCCTCGCACACAAGAATTTGATCTTCAAACGATGAATTCCGATATGTCATGAGTTTCTTGCAATCTCGTTACTAGTAAATTGGTGTTCAAATCCCACATCTCGGATCCAGAATTTGCTGGCAATCCCAGCCGCAACTCGATTATCGAAGCTGTAGTGGGAAAAATGCAACAAGAACCGAAGAAAGTCAAGCATTAGATATCCGGTTGCGTCTCGCATTCGGAGGGGTAGAACGTCTAGCTGTGTTATGCATTCGAAGTGAGAGAAGGGGCGGTAACTCTTTTCATTGTAGGTCTTCCCCCTCTTCCCTCTTTGAAAGTCCAAACTGTACTGCATGCGTGAAAGTCCTTCAAATCCGCTAAATCTTGAAACAATGTATACGACAAGATACCCAGCGACGAGTCCGGAAACCACGAAAAGAATCGGAACAGTCAGGTACAGAATTATTCCAAGCACAGGCATTGTGGCAATTAGTGCATAAAACACTCCCTGACCTCTTCTAATCTTGTAGCGGAAAAGTCTCGTAGCGATTAGTTCGGCCTCAACCTGTCGCTGTTGCAGTTCCTTACTTTCCAAGAGGATGATTGCCTTGCCAGCAGGAGATCGTAGCTATTAATTGGTACTGAGAGTTCACTAAAGTGAACTAGCTTCACGGTTTATGTACCTACCAGCGAGAAGAGGGGGGTCAATAGGTGAGTTTTCAGAAAATGAGAGAAAAAGTGAGGAAGAAGGTTCTCGCTTGGTTTGCCATTGTGGCAATAATCTGCTGGGCACTTATTCCTGTCCGAGTATACGTCCTGCATGCGAATGATTGGCTCGTTGGTTTGCTTTCGATTCTCGGTTTGGTTTTCACTGGGGCTTATTTCATTCTCAACTGGAAACTCAAACCCGAAACAGCACAAAAGGAAGAAAGCAGGACTAGTACAGAACCCCAAGAAAC
>JAJYUX010000079.1 GCA_021792315.1 archaeon | reverse complement strand
GATCTCTGCTTGGTGCTCGTCGGAAGCTCGTTCCAATTGTTCTCGTGGGTGGGACTCCTAGTGAAGACATATCCTCTGGAATTGCCGAAATTAGAAAGAGTGGAGAAAAGAGAATTCAGAGATCAATCGAAATCTGTCAGCAGTTAGGCGGACATCTAGTTGGTGGTCCTATGTACGTCTCCACTGGGAACCCTGCAAGTTATTCCAGAGTCAAAAGATCAGAAATGCTGAATAGATCTGTGGAATCATTGAAACGGCTGGCAGATTTCGCAGCTCAAAAGAAGATCAAGATAGCAATTGAACCAATATGCAGGTACGACAATTCCCTTCTTAACACAGTTCAACAAGCGAAATCATTTGTAAGCAAAGTGGGAAAGAGTAATGTCGGACTGCTTCTCGACACTTTTCATCTCAACATAGAAGAAAAGTCGATCAAATCAGCAATAGTCGATGCCGGATCGAGCCTATTTCACTTTCATGCGTGTGAAAATGATCGCGGGGTACTGGGAACCGGACACATCGACTGGGATGAGATAGCAGATGCGCTCGATGAAATAGAATACGATAGCTGGTTGAGCATAGAATCTTTCAACCCCAAAGAGGTCAAGCTTGCATCTAGAATGAAATTGTGGCGTAGCATGGCCAAGAATCAAGATGAATTGGCGCGTAAAGGATTGGAATTCCTAAGGTGTAAACTCGTCCGAGATGTTTGAGTTGTCACAATATCTTTAGTGAGATAGTCGAAAATCGCATTCAATCTGCACATGACGGCCCTCGTAGAGAAAAAAATCGCTGGCAATTAGCAACTTATTTTCGAGTCAAGTACGTCTCAACCTTGGTTTGCCGACGAGTCATTGCCAAATCAAATCGCAGACTATGCCTTCTTGCATATTACGTCCAATACAGCTTGTTTCCTATTCTTCTTGACATGCGAGGCTGCGCGTTCAAGTGCTGAAATGATTTCATCTGGATCTTCGACTCTCTCGCCATAGCCTCCAAAAGCTTCGACAATCTTGCTGTACTGACCTGGTGGATCTAGATAGACGCCTATGTATTTCGAATGTCTTGCTGACCATCCTTTCGGATAGAGCTTGTCTATCGGTTTCTTCTCTGCTGCCCACCCTTGATTGTTGATCACAACGGTTAAGAAAGGCAAGTTGTAGGTTTGCGAAACCCAGTGAGCTGCTTCTGGAACAGAGAATATGTAGGAGCCGTCTCCTAGAAAAGCAGCTACGAAGGAGTTAGGCGACGCAAGCTTCAATCCAAGGGCCTGTCCTAGTCCTCGACCTAGGTAACCGGCTGCCACTTGGCCGAAGTACGATTTTGGATTTGTGATTTCTATCTGGTTTTGATCCAGCGAGTATTCGTTAACAGCTATGAAGTTTTTTTCTCTCTGAAACAACTCATTGACACAACTGGCCAGCCAGCTAATATCAATCGGCTTATCCTTTGAATGCGCGATTGCGTACTTTCTTGCATTACTTTTCCAAGCATCATGTCTTTCTCTCAGCCTGCTTCTTCTTTCTTCCAATATTCTGTGAACTCCTGCATTATGCGATTTCGATGCCTGCTCCAGATACTGATTCAATTGGCTCAGGAAAACATACGAATCACAGCTTATTGCTGCGTCCAGCGGAAAGCTCCACATTGGAACTTCGCCAAAAGAAGCGTCTTGATCCACCAGAAAGATCTTCGCATCACGCTTGGGTTTAACCACTGACGGAACCCATGGAACGATACAGTCAAGAACCAATATCAAATCCGAGGTTTGTACAAGTGCATTTGTGTCGAAGCCCAAATGACAAAAGTCAGTTGTCGGATAGTTGTTGTATGTTCGCACGTTTTCAGCCACACCGATGGCAAACGACCTGCATATGTTCAGCAATAGTTTCTGCGTACCAGAATTCCTTCCAGCTGAGCCTGCTATGATTAGCGGGCTTTTAGAGCTCAAGATTGCATTCGCAATGTTCTGTATCGCATCTTGAGAAGCCACCGAAAGCTCTGGCGGTCTCGCAGTTCGAGGATCCGGCGTAGACAGTTTCGTGACCCCATCCATCAGTATCTCCCGCGCAAATGTTAGATAAACCGGGCCAGGTGGATAGGATTGAGAAATTCTGAATGCTCGAGCCATAACTTCTGCTAAATTCTCTTTCCTTGTGATCTCATAATCCCACTTTACAAACTCCCTGACAATTCCAGGTTGATCGTAAACATCTTGGCCCCAGTGTATCCAATAGTCTCTTGAACCCGGATGACCTATCTCCGTCTTTGGCGTTCTACCCGCGAAAAGCAACAGCGGGACTCTGGATCTTCGAGCATTCATCAAGTTCCCCAAAGAGTTACTTGTCCCAACATGAACATGAACAGCAACAGCTGCAGGCTTTCCAGTGTACATGGCATAGCCCAATGCCATCGCTGTAGAGACTGTCTCATGCGGCACATTCACTGCAATAAGACTCGCCTTTGCGCCTTCGTCCACCTCGAATCTTACCAGGGCATCCTGTAGCGGAGCGAGATCGGTTCCACCAGTCAAAAACAGATACTCCAAGCCCATCTTTTCGGCGAGAAATAGGATTGCTTGAGCAACGTTTTCAAAATGTGTAGTTCGGTTATCACGTCGCGTTCGATTGGTCAACATTTAGACGAGAATCAGTCCAATCTATATTCTTATTCGAAATATAGCTGTTCGGTGTAGATAACCACGTACGATTTTCCATCGCAAGACATGCCGTATCATCCTACAGACTGTTCTGCAAGTCCAGCGTGAAAAGAAGGAACGTAGATGTTAGGAAACTGTAGTTTTAGAAAGTATTCCCGGGAGGACACTCCACTTCGTGAGTAGCGTTTGAAATGCATTCCAATCTATTTCGCAACAACCAGAAACCAATCTTAAATTTGAGTACTTGGAGGAACGTAGCTGAAGATAGAGATCATCGTTGGCAACAGTTACTGCTATAGAACAGAAATTCGCGAAACAGGCTCTTTGGATGGGCCAACCTCTCAAGCGAAAAGAAGATCGCCGTCTTCTAACTGGAAGGGGCAGGTTCGTTGACGACGTGAAATTTTCTGGAACAGCCCATGTTGCTCTTCTACGGAGTCCGTATGCTCACGCGCGTATAAAGCGTATTGACGTAAGCAAAGCCGAAAGAATTCCCGGAGTCCTGACTACTCTAGCCGGAGATGAAGTGGCGCGTTTAACAAAACCATTCATGCAAATCTCTCCGCCCCCTGCCAACAAACTCGAGGACTATTGCCTTGCAGTAGACAAAGTACACTTTGTAGGCGAACCAGTAGTTGCTGTTGCAGCAGAAACAAGAGCTATTGCAGAAGATGCATTGGAGAGTATGGAAGTTGAGTATGAAACAATGCCGCACGTAATTGATGCAAAAAAAGCAGCTCAACGAGACTCCCCTCTGGTTCACGAGATAGTCGGAACTAATGTTTCATTTTACGGAAAGTGGGATTACGGTAACATTGAACAGGCTAAACGCGACGCTGACAAGATCATTAGAGCCAATCTGCATTTTCACCGATTCAGCTCAACTCCGATAGAAAACAATGCTGTGCTGGCAAAATATGAAAGAGAGACCGGATTTCTTGAAATCTACTGTAATAACCAACAGCTAATTGCAGTTCCAATAATCTGTTCTGCACTTGGGTTGTCTCCAAGCAAGCTGAGATTCGTCACTGGAGATATTGGTGGAGGATTCGGAACAAAAGTTTCGACTTTTCCATACATCGTGCTTGTCTCTCTCCTATCCATGAAATTGGGGAAGCCAGTGAAGTGGGTCGAAGAAAGGAGGGAGCATTTGTCAGCGTCCTCCCATGGAAATGAACGTTCATTCGAAGTCGAGGTAGCAGCGACACGAGACGGGCAGATTCTAGGCATAGATGTTACTGCGTACGACGACTGCGGAGCGTACACTAGGTACGAGCCAGCAGGAGCAGCAATATGGGCGCAGGTTACGCCGGGCTGTTACAAGTTCCAAAATTTCCGTATGAACTTCTATCAGGTGCTTACCAACAAATGCCCGGTTGGACCGAACAGAGGCTACTCCAGAGCTCAACATCTTTGGATGCTTGAAAGATCGGTAGACTTGGTCGCAAAGGAGCTTGGGCTGGATCCAATAGAAGTTCGACTCAAGAATCTCATCAAACCAGAAGACATGCCTTACGTAACCCCAAGCGGAGGAATCTACGATGGCGGAGACTATCCTGAGTCACTCATTAGAGTCCTTCGAATGATCAACTATGAAAAGGTCAGGCAGAAACAGAAGGAGGCCAGAGACTCTAACAAGTTAATCGGCATAGGAATAAGCACTGTTCTTGATTCAGGAACTAACAATTTTGCTCAGATCAGAGTAGTCAACCCAAACAATCCAATTTCTGGCAACTCCGAGGGTGCTCGAGTAATGATAGACCTGTTCGGCGGTGTACAAGTCGCGTTGGGAACTGTTCCGCAGGGACAGGGTCATGAAACATTTGCTGCGCAAATCGTGGCAGATGAGCTTGGCATTACTCCCGATCAGGTCGTCGTACTGACTGGTTTCGATTCTTTAGTGAATCCGTATACGGTCCACTCCGGTTCCTATGCCAGTCGCTCTGCAGTAATGGGAACAGGCGCACTTCTCGGCGCAACCAAGAAAATTAGAGAGAAGGCGGCCAGGATTGCTGCTCACTTGATGAATTCTGCTCCAGAAAAGATCGAGTTTCATAATGGATATGCACAGGAAATGGGCACCGGAAGAAGAATATCCTTAGCTCAGATCGCAAATGCCGCTTGGGAGAATAACCTTCTGCTTCCAGAAGACTTTGAGCCTGGACTAGTTGCAACCCACTTTTACAAACCGCCCTTTTCGATGCCGGACAGCAAGAATAGACTGAATCAGACCCTGACGTATTCCTATCAGAGCCACGCAGCTGTTATCGAGCTCGATCAAGAAACTGGGAAATTCCAGATACTGGATTATGCAATTGTTGACGATTGTGGAACTCAGATAAATCCAATGATCGTTGAGGGCCAGATACATGGAGCAGCTGCTCACGGAATCGGAGCTGCAATGTTGGAGAACTTTGAATACGCTGAAGATGGTCAACTTCAGAGTTCAACTTTCATAGATTATTTGGTTCCTTCGGCTCTGGATATACCGGAAATGAATACATCCAGCATTACCACTCCTTCTTTGTTTGCTCCAAAGGGAATAAGAGGTGTCGGTGAAGGTGGCTGTACTCCAATTGGGGCAATCTCGAGCGCTGTTGAAAACGCACTTTCGCAATTTGGAGTTACCATCACCGATTCCCATCAAAACCCTGAACGAGTGTTCAATCTCATAAAAAATGCAAGGGAGAGAGATTCCCAGTCGTAGTCATCATCGACGTTACAAGTGCGAGTCGAGAACGGGTAAGGAAGTAGATGCGTAGTCGTAACTGCAGAAACGCAACCGTGTGAATGTTTTGAAAGCCACCGAAACTTATTTAGTCTCGATTTCTCGCCGTGGCAAAATGTGTCTAATCAAGAACAGCCGTCAAATCCGTCTCGAAGGTCTTTTGTGAAGTATGTTGCAGCTGGTGTAGCAATTGCGGCAGTAGCAGGAGCCGCGGGTGGGTATTACGAGTACCTCTATCTCCCATCCCAGCGCCCAAAGACTGTAAGCGTAGGATCAAGTAGCGCCGAAACGACCGATGCTTGTTTGACTGCAGCAAAGCAGCAAGGGCTGTTCACCGCTAATAAGCTGTCCCCAACTTTCAACCCTTTTTCAGACCTAGCCACTGCAATGAACTCATTTCTTTCTAACCAATTTGAATTCCACTGGGATGCGAACATTCCAGCAAGCGCTAACGCTAGGGCAAAGGGGGTCAAGGTTCAAGGAATAGTCGGTTCCTCCATAGCTACTAACACAATTATAGTGAAGGGAGATTCTCCTTATCAAACAATAAATGATCTGAAGGGCAAAACCATCGGCACTTTTCTTCTGCCTTCATTGAGTGTGATTATTGCCGCCGAAGTGTGGAATAAGAACAACCCGTCCTCTCCTATTGACCCTTTGAATGACTTCAAATTCTCAAACAGCGCTCCCCCTGTTTTGAATCAGCAACTACTGTCGGGTCAACTCGATGCTATCGAAACCATAGACCCTTTTGTGTCTTCAGGAATTACCAGCGGGGCACGCATACTTGCACAGCCGTACGAAGATTGGAAAACCCTCACAGGTGGAACCATGTTCGGGGCAGTACTTGGTGTTCAGCAAAGTTACGCGGAAAGTAACGTCGAAACCACAAAGGAAATGGTCAAAACAATGATAGCAGCTCAGAATTACGTCGTGAATAACGCGAGTTTCTTCGATAATTTTGTGAAGACTACGTACAACTTCACAGATCAGAATTTGATCAACACATTAAGGCAACGTGCGAATGCCGTCTTGACGCCAGTGACTTGGGATGACTCGCTAATTTCCAACCTGAATCAATTCTTACAATTGCTCCAGAAATACAACATTGTAACGTCGACACCAACCGATCTTTTCACTGCCGCCTACGTGCCTTAAGAAGCACGCAGGCTACTTTCCCAAAAACGCTCTGCCGTTTTCTGAGAGTATCTTCTTTTTGATGCTCTCAGAGAGATCAGAGTCCTTTACGAAAGACACGGCCTTTTCTATATTTTCAAAAGGATAATCCGAGCCAAAAACCAGCTTATCGTGGCTCAGTACCCTGGTTGCACACTCTAGAGACGGGCCGCTGAATATTCCTGCAGTGTCAACGAACATGTCCAAGAGATATTCGTGTGGCGTCTTCTTCAGATTGACTGCAGTGTCTGGGAACCGCGTATACGCCCAATCAATTCTATCAATTATGTAGGGGAGTGTTTCACCGAGATGCCCAATCATGACTTTCAGTTTCTTGAATTCTTCCATTACACCACTGTTTATGAATCTGAGAACGGCTAGCGCTGTGTCGAATGTGTATCCAAATGCTGGGCCCCACAGATAGTAGTCCTTCAGAAGTTCTTCCTTTGCCATGTATGGAGTAGTCGGATGTATGTAGAGCCCAATGCCATAGTCTTCCATTTTTTCGTAGATTTTCCAAAACATCCGATCGTCAATCGGGCGGCCCCTTGCGTTAGAGTAGATCTCCACCCCCACCAGCTCTAGCGAATTGACTGCCCTGTCTAGCTCTGCTAGAGCGTCATTTTGATCTAGTAGAGGAAGAGAGGCGAAGCCGAGAAATCTCCCTTTGTGCTTCTTCACAGCATTCGAGATGAACTCATTGACTGCTCTTGACATCCGAAGAGATTCTGATGAGGTACCGGCATTTGAGCCCGGGATAGAGATGTTTGCAGAGA
>JAJYUX010000078.1 GCA_021792315.1 archaeon | reverse complement strand
CAATGTCGATACCGAGAGCAGAGCATGTCATCGCGATTGATTCTGGCAGCCCTATATGACCGAATTTTCCGGTCTTGACATTTTCTTCGAATTCACGCAAGTCCATGCCTATTCCGACTTTCTTTTGAAATGGCAACCTTCTCTTCGTAGCATCCAAAATCCTCGTGGCATTGACCTGCGTCACATTTGCACAAACTCCGCTCAAAGTCACTGCAAGTGCATCAAGGACAAAGCCTGGATTCACTCCAGTTCCGAGCAGGGTCACGCCGTTCATCTTTGCAGCAGAGTCAAGCTCAAGTGCAATCTCTCTGTGAGCTAACCATGGATAAGAGAGCTCTTCGTTTGTGCTGATTACATCTACTCCGCCTTTGCAGAAGTCAAGAAGCTGTCCTTTGACAGCTGAAAGAAATGAACTGGTAGCATGTAGCACCGCGTCAGTTTCCTTGAATAGAGATTGCGCATCGGAAGTCACTTTGATTCCAGTCTTATCTCTGAGTTCCAGAAGGTCCGAAATGTCCTTGCCTATAAGATTAGGATTTGAATCGACTGCTCCGACGAGTTCCAAATGGTCCTTTCTCTCAACTGCCAGTTTCGCAATTGATCTACCTATCGGGCCAAGACCAAAAGACACGACTCTGTATTTGCTCAAAACCGATTCACTTTCATCCGAATGAATTCATAACCAGCGTAAGAAGCTACAAAAGCCCTTCGACGTCATTCAATTTCTGTGTTGAGAACTCAGACTTTTGCTTCCAGAAATTTAACCATTCGCGCAGTATTTCTTGGCACTGCCGATCAATAACCAAAGCGAAGCTCTCAAGCGCGACAGGTGTTCGCTTCATCGAATGAACACAAATCCGCAAGGAAATGTTGAGATGAATGCGCTAAGCAGTCTAGTAGAATCGATCCGTAGCCTTCAGACAGGACTGGATCCGCAAGTTCTAGCTCGATGGTATGAAATAGTTGAGCGCGAATCCAAAATGCTATGTCCGACCGAAGAACTCCGTGACAGCATCTTTGTGGTTCAAGATCCGTTACTTCCAATGAAATTCGAATTCAAGTCATCGAAAAGAGCAATACCCTTTGTAGTCCAAGCGATAGAAACAAACCTCGACGAAATGCCATATGCCACTCGCCTCTACTTTCAGAAATTCGAAGAAATTATGCAAGAGCAACTGCGAGAGTACATGAAAGATCCGCAGCAGCTTGACCCCAGCCGCTAGGTCATTGTTTCTATCTTAGTGCCCGCAGCCACACCCGCAGCCGCACGAGTCTGCCTCTTCGTGACTGTGTTCTCCTTCTTCGGTGTGGAAGGAATTTCCGCAGCCGCACGAAGACACGGCATTTGGGTTATCGATTTTGAATCCAGCACCCTGAACCGTTTCTACAAAATCTATGGAGGCACCTTCTAGCAATCGTGCACTCTGATTGTCGATGTAGACATTAATTCCATTTTCAGACCAAGAAATATCATCGCTTTTTGCGTTCTTTTCTAGCACCATTCCATATTGATAGCCCGAACATCCGCCGGGCATTACGAATATTCGTAGTCCATTCGATCCGTTTTTGTCTTTCCCCATGAACTCCTTTACGCGTTCGATTGCAAGTGGTGTTAGCGAAACTACCCTTCCAGTAGACTTTTGCATAGCGTGTCGATCCCGCGCTTCGACTATTAGAGTATTTTGCTTTCCTGCTCGTGTCTGCAGATGCCAAACAAGCATCGCTATTCGCAGCTGCCCGAGTCGAACTTTCTCGGCTAATGTTCCGAGCATGTTTCAAAGCGAGTATTGACAGGTGTGAGAAATGGAAATGCCTTCGTAATTCAGTTCAGACCATCGATCCCGCGCCAACGACCCGAATAGTTCTTGAATTCAGATCGAAAACGGCTAGGCTCATACCCGGCCACACTGGAACTGATTGTCCAAGTTTTGCTATTCTTCGACTTGAATTCGTGCCTTGAATAATCCTACCTGGGAGCATCTCCCCATTCACTTCAAAGTGAAGATCTCTGTCCAAACTAGGTTGTTTGTAGTATGGTGTTTGTCCGAATTCAAATTCAATCTCGTTCGACAATTCAATTGAACCGTCATCGAGCCAAGATGTCTTTTCTAAGTCTTTGACTTCCACTCCTTTGAGCGACAAGCCGACGCGTATGCCTCTTCCCACCGTATCGAAATCCTCGTCGCTGACCTGAATGCCTTTCACTTCTGCTAGCTTTCCGCTTTCGGAGGGAATCAGACGAAGCTTGTCATGAATGGATACCCCTCCCGACAAAACGAATCCGAGTACAACTGTGCCCACTCCTTTCACAGTGAAGGCTCGATCTATATAGATCAGTGTCTTTCCCTTTGGAAGGCTCGCTCTGTCATGAATCGAAGACAAATCGACCAGTGAAGCAGAACTGGCCCTTTCAACTATTGGAAACGATGATAAGACAAGTCCTTTGAACGAGTTCCTAATTACTTCTGAGAATGCTAGGGATGAAGCGTCGATGAGTTGAACCGAACCCTCAAGTCTGAATGCATCCAACAATACAGCGAGCTCGCCATCCGGGCTAGTGAGCTTTCCGCTTGTGGGATAGATGTAGTAGGCATGATCGCATATAGATGCCATTCGAGCATATCCCTGTATCTTGTCTGGAAATCCGGTGTCATCTAGGAATGAAAATCGTTTTCCAGCTTCGACGCGCGAGTATACAACGATACCTTCGGTTTCACTTCTTTTGGCAATTGATGCGATCAATTTGGACTTTGCATTTGTGTTTGTTCCGAAGACGCCAATGAGATTTCCGTCCATACACTTCGCACTCGATCAAACAGAAGGAGAGTTCTTGTAGAGCCCTCAGATACGGATTAAAAAGTTAAACTCTGAACCTTTCCATGGAATGCAAACATGATTACTGGTTTTCATTCATGAGCTTAGAATTGGGCTCTCTTGGTTTTGAGAATGTTTTCTCCGCCATCAAAAGAGAAGTCAATGCAAATGGCTTTTCTCTTCAATAGTGAAGTGACAACTTTGTGAATTCCCATGCTGTATTGCATGGCCTTCTTGGGACGTAATACCACACTCTCATTTATCCCCAGTCTGCGCCCCAGTGCTCTCCAGATCCTCTTTCTCAACCTGTCATTTCCCCTTATTATTTTGTAATAGACAGGAATCTCTGATTGTGAAAAAGAAACGAAATCCTGATCCAGCAACGGCTCGGCTGAATCCAGTCCAAACTTTGAAAGAACGAGTTTGACTTCCTTTCTGAGCGAGCTTGCTTGATCGAGGGCGTGAGCAATCTCTTTTTCAACCTCATCGTATCCCTTAGTATCAAGAATTCTTCTGAATCTATCGTAGCCGCAGTACAACTCGTCTGGACCGTTCGCAGAAACAACTATGCTTGCCTTGCTCAATTTTCGGACCCTGTCTGCAATCAACCAGAAGCACACGCAGTCATCAAAATGTGAAAGTGTACTTACCCTAACTAGCTTTGAAACCTGCAGTACGGCCTCCTCCACATCTGTTCGGCGTACAATGCATTTTACTAGACTCGTTTGCCCGATTGGAGCAGAAATACCCTGTAACATTCTTGCGTCTGAAGAACCCTCTACAGCCAGTGACAGCAAAGGGATTCTGCTCGCGCTCGCCTCGGAAGCAAGTGCCTCTAGTAAACTGCTATCTATTCCTCCAGAGTACGATAGAATGGAATTGCTTTGGAGGTTCTTAGACACCGCATTAAGAGCATTGTTGTGAAACCTCTTCATCAAATTCTCGAAATCAGCAGTCTGCAGGTTTGGAATGAGATTCAAGTACGAATCGGACTCAGCGCGCACTTGAAATCGCTTCCAAAGTGTCAATGTCCTCTATGTTTGAAGTATCTCCCAGAGGCAAGCCGAGCCACTGACACTTTACTAGTCGCCGTACCAGTTTAGCATTTCGCGTACGGGGAATAGCGGTCACGAATTTCACGAGTCCTGGACGCATCGACTCCCCCAAGGTTGCCGCAACTAAGTTCGTCAAATCATTCCTGACAAGCTCGCTAGGTTTGAAGTTTGGTTTTAGCACAACGAAGCATGCAATTATCTCTCCCTTCATCTTGTCTGGGATTCCAATCGCAACAGATTCCAGGACACTTTCGTGAGTTGCTAGTGAACTTTCGACTTCTCCTGGCCCTATCCTCTTACCTGCTACCTTTATCGTATCATCGCTACGTCCGTGCAAAAACCAATAGCCATCCGTGTCTATCGAAGCCCAGTCTCCATGAATCCATACGTTCGGTATTTTCGACCAGTAGGATTGAATGTATCTTTCCGGGTCGCGCCAGAGTCCTCTTGTCATGCTTGGCCAAGAGCTTCGAACTACCAGATCTCCGGTTCGATTTCTCACAGATTTGCCTGTTTCGTCGACAACGTCCGCATCTATACCGAGACTTGGACCTCCAAGGCTACAGGCCTTGATTGGAACGATTGGATGCACTGAAAGGAAACAAGCCGCTACCTCGGTACCGCCTGAGAGGTTTATTATTGGACACCTGTCATTTCCGACTATCTTGAATAACCATCTATAGGACTCCGGATCCCATGGCTCTCCTGTAGAACCTAGTAATTGCAATGAAGTAAGATCGTGTTTTAGGACATCTTCATCACCGTGCGTCTTTAACGCCCTAATCAGAGTCGGCGATACTCCCAATTTCGTTACGCCGTTTGATTCAACCACTTCCCACAGCCTCCCAGCAGTCGGATAATCAGGAGCTCCACTATAGACGAGTATAGTTCCGCCTAGAGCAAACGCTCCGACGAGCTCCCACGGGGCCATTATCCATCCCATGTCTGTTAACCAGAACAATACGTCATCGGATTTCAGATCTATCTGGAAGGCCATTTCTTCGGCGATCTTAACAAGAAAGCCGCCGTGTACATGAACTGCTCCCTTTGGCTTTCCTGTAGTTCCAGATGTGTATATGATCAGGAATGGGTCTTCAGCGTCCATAACTTCGCTTTTCGATTCGGAAGATCCCGACAAAACACACTCCCAATTGAATATCTTTGTATTCCCTGACCTGCACTCAATTTGCCGAGATTCTCCTGAAACGAGTACAGCCGCCACCGATGGTACATCTCGAAGAGCTAGAAGGAGCGTGTCGAGCATAGGTATCTTCTTTCCCCGCCTGTAAGAGTACTCTGTAACAACGACAGTCTTTGCTGCACAGTCTCTCAGTCGAGAGCTAATTGCATCCTTGCCATAACCAGAGAAAACAGGCACGACTACCGCGCCGATCTTGATTATAGCAAAGAACGTCGCCACAGCTTCTGCAGACATTTCCATGTAAAGGCCGACCCTGTCTCCTCTTTCGACCCCCAATTGACTCCTAAGAGCGTCAGCCACCTTGTTGGTGAGTTCTGAAAGCTGTTTGTATGTGAAGACTCTTCTTGCAGTGGCGTCCTCTGATTCGCAAATTAGCGCTGTTTTGTCATCGAGCTTGCTCGAGTGCTTATCTATACAGTTATGTACGATATTGATCTTTCCGCCAACGAACCACTTTGTCCATTCCTTTCCCATTGATTCGTCTTTAACAAGCGAATAAGGAGAATACCACTCGATTTGTAAGAAATTGCTTACTGTCTCCCAAAACCACTCCTGAGAGTCTATCGATCGCTTCAGGAGTTCTTGAAAAGATGCCACTCCTACAAGTTTCATGAATCGCATCAAGTTGGATTCTTCGACAAGCTTGCCATCTGGCCTCCAGATGAAAGGGGCTGTTTCTGCCATAATCTACTATCGTAGACTTAATTTTTGTATTTTAGGATTTTTCGGATCTTGACCGGTAAGCTTGTCACAACATGCCAAATAGGAACATCTCGTGTAATCTTGGTCTAGACCAGATTGTCGAGCTCTCTCGCGAAACTTGCAAGTTCGTCGAACCCGCTCTGCCAGAAAGACTCAGTCCGAATATCGAAGCCGCTCTCTCGCAATATCTTTTCTGGAGAAGCGCCCCCGCCGTATGAAAGTAGCTTCATGTATTTTGGCGCAAAGGAGCGAACACCTTCTTCTTTGTACTGACGATAAAGCGCAAGAACGAGTAAGTTCCCCCATGAATAAGCATAACAGTAGAAAGGAGTCTGATAGATATGAGGAATCGATAGCCACTCGTACCTAAAATAATCTGGAATTGACACAGAGTCTCCAAATTGCAGGTTCAGATTATCCCAGTACTTTGAACATAACTCGTCAATACTAGTTCCTTTTGGTATTGACTCATGCGCTTCAACTTCAAATATCGTGAAGAACGCCTGTCGAGATATTGTCGAATAACCATCATCCACGATGCCAGCAATCAGGCTCTGTTTTGTGGAGTCTGACGATGTCTTCAACAGCCTTTCTGTCAAAAGTAGTTCGCCGAATACCGAGGCTGTTTCGGCCAGAGGAAGCGGAGCCTCATGTGTCAAAACGCTGTTCATCTTGGAGGAAAGCTGGCCGTGGATTGCGTGCCCCAATTCGTGTGCGAGTGTTGATACACTTCGTGGAGTTCCAGTATAGCTAAGCATGACATATGGTGTGATAGATGGGGTCACACTCATGCAGTATGCGCCACCCATTTTTCCTTCCCTTGGTTCCGCGTCCACATGCGATTCAGAAATGACGTTTCTTGCCAGCCGTCCAAATTCGGCATCAAACTCGTTGAATGTGTCGAGAACAATCTTTGTAGCATCGGCCCAAGTGTAATTCTCTTCTACATGAGAGGGAAGGGGCGCGTAGATATCTGACCGAGAGAAGTCATTCAGTTGCAGTAGTTTTGCTTTTGTCTTGAAGAAGCTTTGGAACAGGGTCGTATTTTTCTTGCAAGTGGCGAGGAGCGCTTCTACCGCCTGATCTGGAACATCATTCGAGACGTTTCGAATTGACACTGGATTTGAATACTTCCTTAGTTTGAGTCCTTCATTTCGCCAGTCTCGGACAAGATTCTGATATATTTCTCCAAGCACATCTTTGTTTTGCTCAAATCTAGTTAGCATGGCCCTATAGGCAGCGACTCGCTGCTCTCTGTTCGCACTGTAGAATAGATCCCTGACTTTTTCTTCCGTTAGATGCTTAGTTTCGCCATTCGCCTTGACTTCATAGACAAACGAATCGCGTATCTGGTGATATATCTGAAGTAAAGCACTCCTACCTGTTATATCCTTCAAGTTGATGGTTTGCTCAACTGGTTCAGAGAGTGTGTACGGGCGGGTTTGAATGAGTCGCTCCAAGAAATACGAATAGTTGCCTGACACGGGTAAAAGTTCCTTGATTCTTTCGTCGCTAACAGACTTCCACCACAAACTGAAGAAAAGGGTTCGATTAGCAGCATCCGCATCTATCTCTTCCACGCGAGCTTTGAAAGTCCTAGCTTCCTGAGATCTAGTGTCCTCGGAGAAGAACATGTATGCGTAGCTCGCTAGTCTGGATCTGAGTTGAATAATTTCATCATACCTCCTCAACAGTTCGACAAATTTCTCAGCATCCACTGTATCTAGATCCTTCCTGTGAGCTTCGAATTCCGAGACGAACGCTTCGAGAACATCCAAAATAGAT
>JAJYUX010000007.1 GCA_021792315.1 archaeon | reverse complement strand
TGATCCAGAAAGACTGCGAGGACTTCTGCGGTATTCAAACCAAACTCACGAAGTATTCTCGATGCTCTATATTCACGAAATATCCTTTCCATAGGATTCGTTGTGAAGTTCGCTGCTCTAAGCGACAAAACGTTGAGTAAGCCCCATTTCATCCCCTTGATGTCGTGATATCGCTTGACAGCAACCGATATGTTCTTGCAATTGTCCTGAAATGTGTAAAATCCCGCAGAGTTGTAGAATTCACCAAGGGAATTGTTCGTTACCTTGCAAGATCCTCTGTCTAATTTCAGGTACTCAATAAGCTCCGACAGCCAGTCCTGACTAGTCACAAATAGTTTACCGAACGAAATGTTCCAGGAGTTCTTGGGATTCACTATGTAGTCTGGTAGTTTTCCTGATCTTTTTGATCTTGATATCTTGGAAATCACTTCCTTTCCCACGACACTTGGCATAACCCTACCTGCGTAACCGTGGGCTGCATACTGTCGAATGCTCTTATTGGTGTATGAGGCCAGAACTTCTATCCTAGCTGACCATCCAGCGTGAAATTTGTTAAGCGGTATACTTACCAAGTCATTTTCCTCATCGAATTCAATTATGCCTTCCTGCATGAGTTCCACTGCTGCAAATCTGAATCCTCTCAGCGAATGATCCAAGTTTTCTTTGAGTAACTCCTCGCTATACGTT
Source organism: archaeon (assembly GCA_021792315.1). The sequence goes on along the minus strand of JAJYUX010000007.1, from coordinate 34,813 downwards.
CTAGAGTAGCTATAAACCACGGGGGGATAGATTACGGCTCTCTTGCGAAGCTTTTCAAATAGGAAAAAACGCAACGGGAAAATTATCTCACTAGCAAATTCAGAATTGTCGGCGTACGCCTCCGATAGGCCCTCAATTATTACTCTCCTCTTGTATGCTACTTCATTTTCTTTAACGTACGATTCTCCTCTAATGGTATAGAATGGATTTAGAAGTCTCCCTGCGACGAACTCTCCCAGGGTAGATTTGCGGCAGTCATTTTCGAATGATCTAGGTTCTACCACTAGCGCAGAACATTCCGCATCACCTTTCATGTAATAATACTTGATCCTCTGCGAAAAAGGCTTGACAAGGACAATTACATCATAGTCGCTTCCATTCGTCGCATAACCACAGACCTGCGAACCATACGCAACAATTCCCAGGATTTCATGTCTTGATACGATAGGATCTAGAGTATTCTCAATAGAATTTATCTCGGAACGATCAAGTTCTCTCATAGCTTCGCCTGTTCTTCTATTGATCAAAGAATCTTTGTAATAAGAGCCATTGCGTCGGGATCGAATTGAGATTGCATAATGGCGCTAATCGATATACGAGACTGATTCATTGCCAAAGCGACCTTCGTCATTGGGAGACCTCTTTCAATCCACCTTGCTTTGCACTTTTCATTGAGCTTCTCGTCTTCCAATCCTATCGAAGTCTGTTTCTTCAAGTTCGAAACCAATCTCTTGTTTGAGAAGACATGTGAGGGATTCAAAGCACGTGAATAATCCGTATGTCTCTCTTCGTATAAAGAAGATGACGTCATATTCGAAACTACATCTAGTTTCATAAAATTCCTAACGAGCTCTAGGTAATGCAAGAACTCATGTGCAAGCACAAGACGCAATATGCCTTTTGTGGCATACAGCAGCAAAGGAGCTGTCACTTCAACCAGGATTTCGACTCTACCCAGAACCTCCACTGGGATCGTTCGAGCATAAAGCACGCCCAGCCCCCCCACATTGTCATTTGATTCAGCAACGGCCAGAACGGGCTCTATGTAGTAACGAGGATATTTCAATCCCGAGAGTTTCTCTACATCTGTAACACATGCTTGAAGATTCTTCAATTTTCCCTCCACAGCCTTTTTGGTTCTCTTGTCCAGCTTATCAGTGAGGGACAATTTGAAGAGAGGATCTAACTGAAAAGACAAGTCGCACTGGGCTCTCCTCGCTCCAAGTACAAAAATCCTTCTTTGATCAAGTAATCAGGGTGTTTTATTTCGATCAAGATTGAAATTGCGCTACCCAAAAATTTATGAATCCTTGTCAGGCCTTTTTTCTCACAAACTAAAAGGTGTTTTTTGTGTCAACAACAGCAATTCCTGCAACAACCTCTTCAGGCCAACCCGTTCTGATACTGAAGGAAGGTTCATCTCAAGTTAAGGGTAACGAAGCCCAGAAGAACAATCTGTATGCCGCGAAATTGATAGCCGAGATCGTTAAGTCGAGTTTGGGTCCACGAGGTATGGACAAGATGCTGGTGGATGGATTGGGCGACGTCACAATCACAAATGATGGTGCTACCATACTGAAGGAAATTGACGTACAACATCCTGCCGCCAAAATGCTTGTGGAAATATCGAAGACCACCGACAACGAAGTCGGAGATGGTACAACTTCAGCTGTAGTTCTAGCTGGAGCCCTTTTGGAGAAGGCTGAGGAGCTCATTGGCAAAGACGTCCACCCCACGATTATTGTGGATGGATATCGCGATGCAGCCGACAAAGCTCTTGAAATAATTAACGACATCTCGATAAAAATTAAACCGACTGACAAAGTGTCTTTGAATCACATCGCGCAAACAAGTATGCAAACAAAACTAGTTGCTGACAATAGTTCAGTGCTCGCTTCAATTGTAGTTGATGCTCTACTTCAGATTGCTGATAAGACAGAAGAAGAGAAATACAAAGTTGATATTGATAATGTGAAGGTCGAGAAGAAACCGGGTGGATCAACTAGTGATACGAAGCTAATCAGAGGCATCGTCTTGGACAAGGAAGTTGTGCACACCGGTATGCCAAAACGTATCGAGGGTGCAAGAATTGCACTTGTCAACTCTGCGTTAGAGATAGAAAAGACAGAATTCTCAGCTGAAATTAGGATAAGTGATCCTAGCCAAATGAAGAAATTCCTAGACGAAGAGAACTCAATGCTTTCCTCCATGGTAGACAAGCTAGAATCTGTAAAGACAAATGTTGTTATCTGCCAGAAAGGAATCGACGATGTTGCTCAGTCGTTTCTTGCAAAGAAGGGCATCCTTGCCGTTAGACGCGCCAAGGAATCTGACATGACAAAACTAGCACGTGCAACTGGAGGCCGAGTGGTAACGAATCTTGAAGATCTAACATCGAAGGATTTGGGAGCAGCTCAGCTCGTTGAGGAGCGGAAGGTTGAAACAGACAAATGGGTATTCATCGAAGGTTGTAAGAATCCAAAAGCGGTGACTATCTTAGTCCGTGGTGGATCCCAGAGAGTTGTTGACGAAGCCGAGCGCAGCATGCATGATGCAATCATGGTTGTCAAGGATGTCTTGGAGAAGCCGGCAATCGTGGCAGGCGGAGGAGCTCCAGAAGCGGAAGTTGCATCCAAACTCAGAGAGTACTCAAGTAAGCTCTCGGGGCGGGAGCAGCTTGCGGTTCTGAAATTCGCTGATGCGCTTGAGGTAATACCTCTAACGCTGGCAGGGAATGCTGGTATGGATCCAATAGACACGCAGGTAGATTTTAGGGCGAAGCACGGCCAGGGGAAAAAGTGGTTTGGAATTAATGTACGAAGCGGAAAGGTCTCCGACATGTTGGGTGACGATGTGGTGGAACCACTTGCAGTAAAGGAACAGATCATTCGAGCCGCAACTGAAGCTGCTTGCATGATTTTGCGGATTGATGATGTGATTGCCGCTGGGAAGAGCAGGGCCCCGGCCGGTCCGCCTGCTGGAGCAGGCGGCGATTACTAAGTCTTCATCCAGGCATCCATATCCGGATCACTCTTTCCATAGATTGCCTTGAGTTAAGGGGCGCTGCCTTCCAGGGATCGAAATATCAACTAATACCTATGAGCAGTGCTATTTCTTTTCTGGCAGCAGACCCTATCAATTTGGCAGCCTCTTCCGGAGGGACCGGGTTTATGAAAACACCGCTCCCTTGTTCAAGGCCTGCCCATTTTACCACTTGCGGATAAACTTCGACGTGCCAATGAATTTGTTTTGTAGTTTTCTTTTCCGAAGAAATATGAAATGCGATGTTGTAAGCAGGTTTGTTCAATGAAGACTCCAACGCACCTAGCGTAGATCTGAGCATTGTCGCGAGATCTTGAATTTCCTTCTGTGATACTTTCAGAAATGAGGTCTCATGTCTCTTTGGAAATATCCAGAATTCATACGCGTGTGATGATGCCCAAGGTGCGAAAGCCGAAAAGTTCTCAGTCGAGAGAATGGCTCTTGCTGAACTAGATTCAAGATTAACAACCTTGCACATAGGACAGACACCGAGCTCAACTATTGATTCATGCATCGATTCTGCTTCTTCCTCGATTGCTGGTGGGAGTTTGGTCAGGGTGAGTGTTTGTAGGTGAGGATGGGAGAATGACGCACCTGCTTCGTATCCATTGTTAGCGAAGACTGAGACATACCCTACTGTCTTCTTTGAATATAACCACCGTACTCTGTCCTGAAGGGTGGCCAAGATGTCAGCCCACTGATCGATTGGAAGTCTGCCGAACGTGGCATTATGGTCGGGAGTCACTACCATGACGTGATGGTATCCAAATGCTGGTTCTCCAGAGAGAGGGTAATCTGTATACTTTGCTTCAGACTCCGTAGAGACTGCAGGGAAGGAATTGGGGAAATATCTCACTGACCAGCCCTTGACAGGCTCTGTATCAGAGTCTGCAAGCTTCAAGAGCGTGTTCTCTTTAGAGACAAGCACTAACTCAGCCGGCGGTGTCATTTCTTCGTTTCCTGCACAGAAAGGACACGTCTTTCTGTTAGAACTCATCGGATTACGAATTGCAATATGTTCCGAGGGGCGTTTGTCTCTTTCTCTAGAAACCAACACAAGTTTTCTTGTAAAGTAGTCCTTCCTCAGTTCTGGCATGCAATCCTTTCCTGCCACACAATAGTATTAGAATCAATCTGTTTCATGAGAGGCTTTCGCCTCCGATAATAAATCGCCCTAAACTGCGTTCTTGGCTGCCGAAGCCATACATATCTTGCAGTTGGAGTTCTTGATTTGGGGGTCCACTTCGAAGTGGAGGTCACACATGTATCCGGATCTCATGATATAATCACACATCTCTTTCATTAGATTGCCGACCTGAATATGATCAAGTTTCCCTGAAGCGATACCATCTGTGATTGTCACAGCCATCTTCTTCACGTCTGAGCGATGATCAAAATCTATAGCCCTCCCTCGCTTCTCCCAAAAATATTTCGAAACAGCGGGTTGCGTTATTCCTAAGGCATGGGCAATCTGAGCTTGCGTGAAATCTCTCTCAATGAGGCCCCTAGCAATCATTCCACGAATAGCTGGTATAACTGACTTGGATGCAATCTCATAGGGTGTCTGCATATTTTACAAGCCGTGGTTCGACGATATCCAGAAATATGCCTCCGTTATATTTAAGCGTATTAATTTGCACAAGACATCGAACGCACCTTTGGACCAGAGCATAATGACGCATCTGAGCATGAACGGGTCCAAAACCGAGACATTCGAAAAGCTGCCATGTCAACAGAATTTATCAAAAAATAAGCAGGAGAATCCATTGCCTGATCTAACGAGTTCTAATGAGGTACAAAATTTGCAAGTTTTGCGGTTCTTTTCATCAGGTCATGCTTAAATATTAACATATTCTATCTAAGAAATGCAAAATCACTTCTTTTAGAAGAAATGAGCGCAATTACGGATTTGATTGGATTTGGACACTAAATTGCAAGAGTCAACTACAGAGACGAAACTCTTGAACGACATATCCATAATGATCGGTGGACAAGGGGGAGATGGAACTCTCACAGTGGTAAGTCTATTAGGACATGTCTTTCGAAATATTGGTTTGAACATCTACGACGCAAGGAACGTCTTGTCACGGATCAGAGGTGGACACGCCGATGGTATAATCAGAGCATGTGAAGAAGAGATTTACACAATAGGAGATCGGATCGACATTCTAGTTGCTTTTGACCTAGAAGCAGTACGAGCGGGTCTGGATGAACTGTCTCCAAACGGTATCGTTGTCTATGACAGTTCAAGAGAGGAATTGCCTAAATCCCTTCTGAAACCCGGGATCCGAGTGTACTCTGCCCCTTTAGGAAATATGGCTGCCGCAGAGCTCAGAAGAAACATCTTCAAGAACACAGCGGCCTTTGCAATTGTGGGTCGTCTGATCGGCCTTGAAGATCAACTTTTGGTTGATGTCTTAAAGTCCCGATATGAGAGAAGAGGTAAGGAAGCTTACGAGTCAAACGTAAGGGCACTTCAGATCGGTTTTGAAGTTGCGAAAAAGAGCATTAGCAAGAGCCCGATCTCGATGAAACGAAAAAAAAGATCAGATACAATCTTGCTAACTGGTAATGAGGCAACGGCCTGCGGTTTCATGGTTGGTGGAGGCAGGTTTTTCGTGGGTTATCCCATCACTCCGGCAACTGACATCATGGAATGGCTGGCACCAAGATTACCAAAATTTGGAGGCGCAGTGAAACAAGCAGAAGATGAACTTGCAGTAATAAACATGGGTATTGGCGCTGCGTGTGCAGGAGCCAGAGTTATGGTCGCAACCTCTGGCCCCGGTCAATCTCTAATGACTGAGGGAATCGGCCACGCGGGCGAGGCAGAAGTCCCGATAGTTATAGTTGAGTGTCAGCGGGTTGGTCCTAGCACAGGCGAACCGACAAAAAACGAACAATCTGACATCAACCATGTCGTGTATGGTTCGCATGGAGAGTTCCCGAGAATTGTTGTCGCTCCTAGTACACCGGATGACTGCTTCCACCTTACTATTCAGGCACTGAATCTTGCTGAAAAATACCAATTACCTGTTTTCATTCTTCTTGATCAGGCTCTATGTCAGAACAGTGTCACGATGAATCAGTTTGATCTTTCTTCGGTTGCAATCGACAGAGGCAAGATGGCGACCGAAGAAATTCTTTCAAAGATTGAAACGTACAAGCGTTACCAGTTTACCGACGACGGAGTTTCTTTGCGCACCATTCCTTCGCAAGAAGGCGGACAGTACCAAGTGACCGGAAATGAACACAATGAATTCGGATTAGTTTCTGTTGACAAGACAAATAGAATCAAAATGATGAGAAAGCGCATGATGAAACTTGAGGTGGCCAGGAAGGATTTGCCGAAAGGTGTAGTGACGGGTCTGAAGAGTGCGAGGATTGGAATCGTAAGTTTTGGCTCTACATTTGGTGCAATAACTGAAGGGATGAATCAACTTGCAAAGAGAGGAGTATCGGTGAGGTTCCACCAGATCCGTACTATTTGGCCCATTCTTGCTGACGATCTGCGAGAGTTCATTGACTCGGTAGACACGGTTTTCGTTATTGAAAGCAATTATCAGGGACAGCTAGCGAGTCTGATTAAAGGAGCAGTCGGATCTGAAAAGATACAGAGCATGACGAAATTCGATGGTAGTTCCTTCAAGCCAATCGAAATCACAAATGCGATTTTGACATTTAATAAGAGTGGTGCTGGTGTTTAATATGACAAAGACTGCCCCTGCAACAACTCCAGTGTGGTGTCCAGGGTGTGGCGATTTCGGAGTTCTCGCATCTCTAAAGAAGGCTCTTGTCGAATCTGGAATTAAGGCAAAGGATACGGTGCTCGTCGGCGGTATAGGTTGCTCCGGGTCGATTCATAATAATCTTGAATGTTATGGCATTCACGCACTTCACGGTAGACTACTCCCAACCGCAATTGGAGTAAAACTGGCGAATCCAAATCTTACGGTCATCGCAGCAGGAGGGGATGGAGACGGATACGCTATAGGAGCAGGACATTTTCTTCATGCCCTGAAGAAGAACCCGAGCATCATATATATTGTAATGCAGAATGGCACTTATGGTCTGACAAAAGGGCAGCCATCTCCGACCGCTCTGCCTGGCTACGAGGGAAACTTGGAGCCTCCATTCGACGCTATTATGACAGCTCTATCCATCCAAAACACTACGTTCATTGCTCGCGGATTCTCTGGAAATCAGACTCAGCTCACGGAACTGTTCAAGAAAGGTATTGAGCATGCTAACGAGTTGAAAGGGTTTGCTTTCATAGAAGTGTTGAGCCCTTGCGTCACCTACAATGACACTTACAAAGAGTGGCGCGAACAGGTTCACAACTTGGATTCGGAAAAGGATTATGATCCTCAAAATAGAGTTCAAGCAGTTGCTAGAGCAGCCCAATTGTTGTCTCAAGAGAGAATTCCTACAGGGCTAATCTACACTGGAACAAGGAAATCACTTGAAGCCAATACTTTTCGTAGCAAAGAGTCGCTGGCGCTACAAGATATCGGAATTGACTCTAATCGCGCCAGATATCTTGAACTCTTGAAGGACTTCCGGTAGAGTCTTAAGAGCGGCCGCGTACGTAATCTGAGAAACTATGCCGACTGCTCTCTCCAAGGAAGAAATTCTGGACAGACTGCGTGAAGTGATTGACCCTGAGATAGGCCTGAATATAGTAGATCTTGGAATGGTCAAGAATGTGAATATCGATTCTGGAACTGTGCGAGTCGATGTTGCTCTCACTGTCAGAGGGTGTCCTCTTGCAAGTACTATTGAGAAAGACATTTCGAGAATCGTTAGTGCCATGAATGGAGTTTCTAATGTGTCTGTTTCAATGAGCTCGATGAACAAAGATGAATTGAAGAACCTGGGTGACAGATTGCAAAAGATGAAGTCTGAACAAAGAAAACCCGGAAAACTCCCTGGAATGAGTTCAGGGATTGATAGACTCGATAAAAAAGATATCCAAACCGTAATTGCTGTGATGTCGGGCAAAGGAGGCGTTGGCAAATCATACATAACTGCAATGCTGGCGGTTGAACTCAGAAAACAGGGATTTGAAGTCGGAATTCTGGATGGAGATGTCACCGGTCCCAGCATTGCCAAAATATTCGGACTTTCTGGCAAACCAAAAGCCGATTCAACTGGAGTATTGCCCATGTTAACCAAAACCGGCGTCAAAATCATCTCAATGAATCTCCTTCTGGACACTCCAGAAACTCCAGTAATTTGGAGGGGTCCAATAATCAATGGCGTGATTAGGCAGTTGTTCAACGATGTTAATTGGGGTGACTTGCATTACATGCTAGTCGACCTTCCTCCAGGAACAGGAGATGCTCCTCTTACTGTCTTCCAGTCCTTACCTGTTGATGCTGCTGTCATTGTATCCACACCGCAAGATCTTGCAGTGATGATCGTGAAAAAGTCAATCAATATGGCGAAGCAACTGAACGTTCCAATCGCCGGAATTGTGGAGAACATGAGCTACATGAATTGTCCTCATTGTTCTGAGAGAATAGAAATGTTCGAGGATTCGAATGTGGAGAAAGTCTCGAATGATCTGGCGATAGGCTTTCTGGGAAGACTTCCTTTTGATCCGAGGGTCAATAGACTTGCTGATAGAGGGGAAATTGAAGAGTATTCGTCAGAGGAGACGGCAGAACTCGCGTCCACGATTAGGTCTCAAGTGAATAGAATGGTTGGCATTACTGCAACGCCAATCTCTTGGAAAAAAACGTCGACTTGAAATGGCCCCGCACTGATTTTCCCGTAAAAACACACTCAACCCCATATGACTGCTGGGAACAACGCTGGTCTCCAGACAAACGCTGTGACGCGTTTATTGGATCATGTTGTTTCGCGACTGCGAATATTCTGCCTCAAAAATGTACAACGCATCAAAAAGCACCCGATGAAGAGGACTTTGCCTGCCATAAATGGAACGAGTTGTTTAGCGGATAAAGTTCGATCCAAGTCTTTCCAGAAGCAGAATCCACTAGCTGATTCCTGAAAGGGCCCTCAGGAGACCTATGCCTGTAAGATAGAGCTCTTCTCCACTCCTGACAATGTATCCTTTCGATTCTAGTTCCTTCAATCCATTTTTCAAGTCGACATTCTGCAATTGGGATGAATTGGCAAGAACCTCGAGGCTAACAGCTTTTTCTTCATTTATAGCCCCAAGATTCGATAGAATTGCAATCAAGTCTTCGTTCATTTCTATGAATCGAAGATTGTTTCGCATAGTCATGTATTAGAGGTTTCACCCATCAACTGGGCGTAATAGCTTTGAGATATATTTCAACAGTCTTTCTTGCAACAGCATCCCACGAAAATCTAGATCTTATGTCTAGCTTTGCGTTCTCGATCAATCTTCGTGTGTTGTTTTCGTCGGAGAGCACTTTTGTGATTCCCCAAGCTATCGAAGAACTATCTCTGGGATATGCGAGGACGCCATTGAAATCATGAATAATAATCTCGCCGAGGCCGTCGACATTGCTAGCAACGACCGGAAGACCAGCAGCCATTGCTTCCAGGGCCACGACACCGAACGGCTCGTAAACTGAAGGAATAACCAAAAGGTCAGAAGAAAGATAAAGTTCGTCGAGCTCTTTTTCGGAAACGAATCCTGCAAACATAATCTTACTTATTCCGGCCGAAACCGCAAGAGTTTCGAGTTCGGAGCGTAACGAGCCATCACCAACCACAACAAGTTTTGCATTCAAACGTCTGGGTACCTGAGGAATAGCATTGATTAGGTATTCGCATCCTTTCTGCCTGGTCAATCGACCCACAAATAGAACCATCGTTTCATCGCTGGAGATGCCGTACCTGAGTCTGACTTGATCTCGATTCGGATGAACATTCTTGTATTTCTCGGAATTAACGCCTATCGGAATGATAGAGATCTTTGATTCAGGAACTCTGAACCTCGTCACTGTGTCCTCTTTCATTGAATTGCTGCAGACTGTGACCTGCGAAGATTCGTAAGTCAACCACCATTCAAGACTTTCCGTCATGCTGGTCTCTGGAGTTTGAATTCCTCCACTTCGCTTGTATTCAAGCGAATGTAATGTAGAAACCAGACAGGTATTGCAAAACGCCTTTGTCTCCGCTGCGGCAGGGAGCACGAGCCAGTCATGTGCGTGCACGATGTCGAAGTCCCCAGTCTCCTTGACAAGCCTCCCGACTCTTTTCGCAAAGTAGTGATTCATCATCATTGTCCAAGCTTGAAATGTCGGCGTGGGTGTTTCGATAGGAACTCGATGAATGAAAACACCGTGGTCATTATCTTCCAACAGTGTTCCAGGCATTTCAGGTGTAATTATATGAACTTCGTGACTCTGATTAACCAGAGCCTTAGAGAGGCCTTCTACAACTCGTGAAATTCCACCGATAATCCTAGGTGGGTATTCCCAAGTGAGCATCAACACTCTGAGATGCAGGTTTTGAGCCATTCCAAGTTTAATCCTAAACGATCCCGGTTGAATTTCCCGTTATGACTTTTGATAAATTCACTCGAAACGTTTCAAGCAATCTATTAGCAGCCGCAATGTCTTCGGATTCTACGGTAATATCAAACACCGGCTCGTCAATGCTGGGGTTTATAAGAATCCAGCCCTCATCCATGACAAGCTTGATTCCCTCAAGCGTTTCAACTCTCTTTGCGGCGTAGTCTGAGGCGAGCTTTCGCATTATTTTGCCGCGCTCATTCCAGGGCACCGCGACGGAACCACGCGCGAGTTGAGGCCGTGATATCCCTTTTCTAATGTCGTGGATTTTGGCGCCTGTGGACGACAGATATTCTACGACTTTTCCAGCTGCAATCAATCCATCTGGAAACGGGAAGTCTCTGGATACAACAAATTCCCCAACTTCGTTCCCTGAAAACATCGCGTTCCCGTTTCCAACCGATTCCATCAGAGCCCGAGCTTCGGTCTTGAGTCGGACAACCTTTTGTCCATACCTTTCGCCGACCGCCTCCATTATCCTTGAAGAACTAATCGGTATTGACATCGTACCAGGATGAAGTCTGAATAATATCTCAGACATCAACATCAAAGTCTCGTCACCGTCTAAGACTTCTCCTGTCTCATCTACTACGCGTAACGTATCCCCAGACCCACCGATTCTAAAACCCGCCACAGCTCCCACAGCTGTAACTATATCTCTCAAGTTGGCGGGGCTACTAGAAACTGAGAGTGTGGTTGCATACGTTCCCAAGCTTGCATTTAGAGCAAGAACCTCGCAACCAAGTTTTGAAAGAACGTTAGGAGCGGTCAAGGAAGAAGGACCTAAAGCGCAATCAACAACTATTCTTGGGTGCGCATTTTCAATAGTTTTTGAATCTATGCACTTCAGAACCAAATCAGAATAAGCATCAGCCAATTGTGGAAGGTAAAAAATGTCGGACAGCTCTTCGTATGATGCTCTGTGGATTTCCTCTTTGATTAGAATATTTTCTATCTTCTTCTGGGCGTCCACAGTCAAATTATAGCCCTTCGAGTCAGTGAATTGAAGTATTGAATGATCTGGTTCAGAGGGATTTGTTCCAAAGTACACTCCTCCATCCAATTTGCTCGAAACAACCGAAAGACGCATTAGAGGAAGTGGTGCCGCATTCAAATTGAATGCTGAATTTCCGGAAGACAGCAGACCTGCGATGAAAGATCTCTTCAACATTCTCGACGATCGCAAAGTATCTCGAGCGACCGCAACTTTTCCCAATTGTCCTGCAAATGTGCCGAAAGAAGCGCCAAGCTTGGCTGTGATCTCTGGAGTTATCTCGACGTTTGGAATTCCCACGATACCTCTGCTGCCGAATATGTTTCGTTGCCAAGCTAGTCCCCACACCAAATTCTCACGCAGTACCGCTCCACTTTCTATTTTCTTATCTGGCCAAACTCGCACCTCTCGCGCTACTTCTGATCTCGTTCCAAGTTGAACACCATCTCCTATGATACTTCCTTCGAACACTCTTGATCCAGGTTTGAGTACTGCCTTCTTTCCGACAACGCAGCCTTTTGCTTCAGCCGCGCGACCAATGTAAGAAAAATCATAGATTACAGAATGCGTGATTGTCGCGCTCTGCTCTATCGAGACGTCAGAACCAATGCAACTCAAAGGTCCGATCTTTGAGCCCCTCCCAATTGTGGTCCTCGCCCCAATAAGACACGGACCTATCAAGGAAACTCCTGGTTTGATGTCAGTCCCTTCCTCGACCCATATTCTATCGCCGATTAATTTTCCAGGAATCTCCACCTTTGACTTTCCGGACAAGATATCATGATGTGCTCCTATGTACTGAGAAGGCATGCCTACATCGCACCAATACCCGTCAAGAACATGCGCAAAGATGGGTTCATCCGCTCGAAGAAGCTTGGGAAATAGTTCTTTTGAAAAATCACACGCTCTGTCATTTTCGATTTGCCGGAGAGCCTCTGGTTCGATTACGTAAATTCCTGAATTCACCGTGTCACTGAACACTTCTGACCACCCGGGCTTTTCGAGAAATTTTGATATTTTGCCCTCAGGCGACGCTAAGACAATCCCGTACTCTAGCGGGTTTGGTACTCTTGCCAGTCCGATGGTAACTAAAGCGCCGCTTTTCTTGTGAAATCTTATCAGTTCACTCAGATCAAAATCAGTCATAACATCTCCGGAAATCACGAGAAAGGTATTGCTTAGTTCACCCTCAATTGCCTTTACTGAACCTGCAGTACCAAGAGGCCTGTCTTCAAAGGAATAATTGAGTCTAACTCCAACTTCATTTTCATCGGAAAATGCGGTTGTGATTTGGTCGGACAAGTAGTGAAGCGTTACGAAGGATTCTCTAATTCCATGGCGGCTGACTAGTCTCAAGACATGCCAGAGGATAGGACGGTTGACCACAGTCACCAAGGGCTTCGGTCTAGTGGATGTCAGCGGCCTCAGCCTCGATCCTTCGCCTCCGGCCATAACAACAGCTTGCAATATTCCACCGACAAAGATGTGTTGGAGCTTTTTGCGATATGGGAGTGTTAAGTGAATCTGCTCAAGTAATTGAGGCGAGTCCTTAATTCGTTCTTCAGCACTTCAACAGAAGGAGTAAGGATGGGATCGACGCCCCTGAGAATGGCAGCGAAGTACGTAGAGTAGTCTAGAATGTATAACATGGAAAGCAATCTGCTCGTGTAATTAGTTCCAAGAGACGGTGCATTCACGAATTGACTCTTTGATCGCTTCAAAATGTCCTCAACTATTTGAAATCGCGTCTTTATTTCGAGGGGATCGTCTTCTAATCTCAGTGCAACAGGAACGGTGTTAGAAACATAAGGCTTCTTGGTCCTAGCTGTCTTAGCAAAATCCCATGAAACTATTTCATTGTGACAAAGTTCCGGTACCACTCCATCATACCCGTGCATCTTTGCATTTTCATTCAACGACTGTCTAAACCTCAATCCCACGGCCCTAGTTCTGCGCGACGAGTAAATTAGAGGTAACGAAAATCTTGACTCGATCATGTCTATTGCGATCTCAAGTGCCTTGTTCTGTTTAACAAGTGGTTTCGCGCACAACTCCCGAGCCCTTGTAATACAATCTATTGAATCTCTCACGTGCTCTTCAGGTGTCTTCAGGAAGCCGTTTTGGATTAGGAACTTCAGAACGGGAAAATACAATCCTGGAAACGACGATCGTGGCACCCTTAGCATGGTTGTCTTCGTATATCTCACGCGAGGGTTTGTTTGAGCCATCTTTTCCAACAAACCGCCAGAACCAAAGGTGCAGACATCGAGACCTCGTCTAACCGCTTCACTCAAGACAGAAATTGTCTCTTCGGTATTACCGCTGCAACTTATGCCAACTACCAGTGTATCATTAGTGTAGAATTTGGGAAGGTGATAATCATTTAGAACGTCGAATCTAGGAGCCTCTTGTTCAGATGCAACGTCATACATGAATTCACCTACGATCCCAGATCCACCCATCCCAACGAATAAAACCGAGGAGTATGAGCGCTCTAGTTGTGGAGGTTGCGACTGTTCCCAACTAGATTTAGCCAATTCCGGCCAGACGTCGAAATCTTCCCTCAGATTCGACTTGTCTATTTTCGGAACCAAGGCCAAAACTGATTCGGCCATTTTTCTTGATTTCCCATTTCTTCTCATATTGTGCTACGCTTCGATCCTAAATTTTCTCTTGGTGACTTTGCTCAACGCTCTCTCATGTCTGGTTAATCTGAAGACTTCCTTTATCATGGCAACGTACGCCTTGCTGATCGTAACCCCTCTTCGGGACATCATTTGCCTCTGCGTCTCAATTGCGCTATCCACATATGTCTCAACCCCTCTACTTCTTGATCCTGAGCGCATCGTGAAGGATGGAATGTCTTCAAAAACGTTCCCGAATGCGAAAGAAGAGACTCCTATTTTCTTCCCGGAGCTAATTAGGGTCCCGATTGCGGTCTTAACCATATCCCCCACTAAAGCACCTAGCTTCTTATTTCCGGTGTTTATTCGTTTCCCGTTTACGTTCATCTTAATTTCGCCATAGGTGTTCTTGAGGTCAGAGGTGGTTGTTAACGCCCCGAAATTAATCCAGCTCCCTATAAGTGAGTGACCAATATACCCCTCATGATTCTTATTTGTGTATGCAGACATTATTGTTTGTTCCACTTCTCCGGAGATTCGGCAATAATTGCCAATGCTTGAACCTTCCCGTATCTTGGCCGATTTCACAACTGCACCCTTGCCAATAAAACAAGGACCAGAAACGTGCGAAAAACTTTGAACCTGTGCGCCTTCTTCTATTATAATTGGACCATTTCTCGCATCTAGCGTCACATATCTTTCAATATCCGCCATGTTAGAAATGCTAAACTTGCTACCACGTGATTCGAAGTCCCCCTGAGCTTCAGGTCTGTCTGAGTACCTTCTTTTGAAATCAGATACAATAGCAGATTCATTTTGTTCCATCAGTGTCCAAGGATATCGTATTAAACTCACTTCGTTCAGATCCGAACTCAATATCTTCGTCTTTGAAGGCGACCTGAGACTCTTGTCAATCTGTTCAGCTAGCAAACCATCTTGGATGCCGTAGACCGGAATACGTGCTGCATCAACGTAAACCTTCTCCGTTTTTTCTTCAAGCATATGCTCAATCGCGTTCCAGATATTGGGTTTATCTCCAATGAGTGAGTTCACAATCAGACATTTGCCTGGAATATCCGAGTTCACATCAGCACCATGATGGTTTTCCCGAGTGACATCCTGCAAATACGGAGGTACAAACAAGTTTGTAGCCTTCATTCCCATCCTGTCTTCGATTCTTGTAAGCAAAGTCCCTGTGCCAATACTGATGTCAAACGTTGGACGAGTTAGGGAAATAGGGTGGAAATTCGTTCGAAGACTCGAATCGAAGACCACTAGCCGAATGTCTCCTAGGTTCAAAGGACTTTTCCCATTTTTTGAAGATAGAGATCGTAAACATGTTTGTACGATCGCTCATCTCCTATGTCCAGAAACTCCTTAGAGGGGATGATGAAAGAAGAAACCTTATCTCCAGATCTTATCATATCCCTGACTACATTGTCGAAACCGTACATGCGATCATTTGGTATGTAGTCGAAAATCGCCGGTTCTGCCACGTAGCAACCCACATTTATCAAACCTTCCACTTCAGGTTTCTCCTTCCACGCCTTCACCGTCCCGTCGCTTTCCCTTTCGATTATGCCGTACGGCAGTTTTTGTGAGAAGTGCATTAGTCCCATTGTGAGAACTGCTTTACTATTTCTATGATGTTGTAGAAGTTTTCTGATATCGAAGTCGAAAACGGAATCGCCATACAATAAATAAAATGTAGATGTAACGTCGGATTTGGCGTTTGCTAGTTGTCCAGATATTCCAAGGGCCGAATTTGCTACTGCGTAGTTGATTTTTACTCCGAGGCCGGTACCTTTTCCGAAATACGTTTCGATTGTTTTACCTAGGTAGCCTATAGAAATTACAAACTCAGATACGTCGTTCCGCTTCAGCCATAGAATTAGGTGTTCTAAGAGCGGTTTGTCTCCCAGAGGGAGCATCGGTTTGGGAACGAAGAATGTGTAAGGTTGAAGTCTGGTGCCCATACCACCAGCCAAAATAACGGCTTTGGGTTGCTTGGGCATTGTACTTCCTAGCTGATGCAAGTTAGTAAAAGTTTATGGAGTGCTCGATTGGGACATACTCGACACTTCTTCACGGAACCGTCGAATGTTGCTCTTGCAGCTTTCAATGTTCTCTCCATACACAGTATTTGAAATCAGTAGACCGTCACATCCAAGATCCTCAAGAAGCTTGACATCACTCGGTCTAATCCCACGCTGAGTGGGAACATACACAGGTTTACTCGATAGTCGAGCGATTAATTTCAAGGTAGTGCCATCAAGCATCGTAAAGGGAAGTCCTATTCCTTGATTGGGAGTGAGGGATGCAACAATTGCTGACACTGACTCAAATTCAGATAATGCTTTGACTTGTTCCAAGATATAACCAGGGCCAATTGAAATTATCTTTTCGAATCTTCGATCTTCCCAAACGAATGTCGGGAGCTGATGGGCGTACATATTTACAAATGAAAAGCCGAGTCGTGTGATGGCTTCCCAATCTTCGTAGAGTAGTCCCCTTGTGTCTCCTATCGATATCCCTGATGGAATCTTCAACACGCTCAACGAGTCCTTGATTGCGTCTTCTTCGATCTCCAGCCCAGCAAATCTCACACCCCCGCCAGAGTCCTGATTCAAATGGAACAATACTGAATCTGCTCCAGCTTCCTCGCAAGCGATTGCATATTCTCTCGAATTCACATGCAGGTCTCCGAAAAGGAGGAACTTTCTTCTGGATTCGAAGAGATGGCTCAACTGTTGCGATACCGATTCGTGTGTTTAATTCCGAATTTAAAATCATTAGGTCAGTGTGTGTAAACCAAAACATCAGCTATAATTCCTATGAACGCGAAAAAAAGGTAGGGACTAGAAATCTTGAACACCGTCCAAGCTCGTTCAGGTGACGGTCTTTGTAAAAGCCAAAAGTTCAAGGCAAGCATCAAACTCCCCAAGACAACTGCAACTCCATCATACACTGAATGGAAACCGATACTAGGAACGAATATGGGAATGAAGCTATACACGACCATCACAATCGTTGTCATGGCTATGATTTGAACCGATCGTCTTTCGGTAACTACTACCGGCAACATGGGGATATTCGCTGCCATGTATTGCTCCCGGAATCGAATTGCAAGCGACCATATATGCTCTGGAATCCAAAAGAAAACCAAAAAACCCATGAAGAGAGCTGCTGTCAATGGAAGAATCGGATCGCTCGTTGCAAAATAAGCGACCAGAATCGGCATCACTCCAGAAAAACCACCCAGAACTATGTTTGACCATGTTCTTCTCTTCAACAAGTAGCTATATACCAAAGCGTAATCCAAAAATCCGACAAGCATTGCAATCGCGGAAAGGGGGCTGAGAAGATATGATAAGGCCAGACTAAGTGCAAGCAGACTCAAACCATATTCGAAAGCGCTTCGTGGAGGAATTCTTCCAATAGGTATGGGTCTATTTTTTGTTCTTGCCATAATGGCGTCAATATCACGATCGAAGTAGCTGCCGACTGTGTTGGCTGCGGCAGAACCGAACCAAATTGAAGCGCAGACTAATATCAACGTAAAGTAGTTCGTATGCCAGCCTGCGCTGACAATATACGCAGCAGCGCCAGTGAATACAAGAAGTGAGATTACATTTGGTTTGGTGACCTCGTAGTAATCTCGAATTTTTTGTCGACTGAATGTCACTTGCAATATGTAATCAAACCATGAAGATCTGTTTTAGTTCGGATAACTAGCAGCAATTTCCGTTTTTCAGTTAATAATCCTTACTCAATTTTTGAAACAATTCATCATATTTCGCATTCAGTTATTCGTTCCAAGAGATTTTCGAAATTCTTGGACTTGTGGATTCTCATCGTCTCTTCGAGATCCCTTGCGTCATCAATGTCGATTGAGAATTCCTTCCAATCTAGCACCAAGAGATCAAGCTTTCTGGAAATTGCTTCAAGTGAATGCTTGTTGAAACTGTCATCATCGTAATGGAGCTCAAATGTCAATTTGGAGTTCATTACTAAGAGATTTGTTCCATCTTTCTTGACTGACGGATTCAAGATCAAGTCGTGATTTCCAAGAAGTGATAGGGCATCATTAATCTTGGCATGAGAAACGAAGGGCAAATCTGAAGGGAACAGCGCCAACCTCATTGCCCCATGCCCATTCGCATAACCTATCCCTGCCTCGAATGCACCGTTTACCCCTCCATGATGTTCCAGCTCCGAAATGACAGAGATTTTGTCAACGCCTCTTAGAGAGTGTCCTATTTCGAACGGATCTGAGGCTACAACAATGATCTGTTCAAGATCTGACAGTTCAGCTGCCCGAACTACCCTATTCAGAAGTGCAAAAGCTAGCGCTTTTCTTTCTCCACTTGTGAGTCTGCTGATGAGTCTTCGCTTAGCAGAAGAGAATTCTCTGACAGGAATTATAGCATAATCGCCAATCAAAGTGAATTCATGATACCTTCCGCAATAGTCATCTTTGAATCCTCGTCGATTCTTGTGTGGGTCATAATACATTCTATTCCTAAATCTCTAATCTTTGAGAAGACTTTTCTATCTTCGTTCGAGTCAAGTATCAGCAGGTCAAGAAATGCTGAATATAATCTTGCAACGCCTAAGCTATTTGGCTCAAAGCCAGCTGCACACATGAGTTGAGCTGCGGGACCTGAGAAGGGCTTGTCCCCTACGAAGGGACTGATAGCAATGACTCTTGTCTTCTTGAGAGCCTCTCTTAATCCACTCAAACGAATACAGGGCATGATGCTTGTAACGGGATTTGCGGGGCAGATTATTGTAAATGGCGAGACATATGAGATTGCAGTTGTGCTGGCTTTTGCGTAGGTCGCTCCGAAGTTTGACACAGATTTCACTTTGGGTATCCCCTTATGCTCAACCCAGTACTGTTGTAGGTGCATCATACCTGAATTTGTCAAGACAAAAGTCACCTCTACATCGTCAGTTGAGGGAATAATCCGGTGATTTATTTTGAATATCTTACAAAAATGATCTGTTACGGTAGAAAGTTTCCACCCAGATTTCAAAAGTTCAGATCTCTGCCGACAGAGAGCTGAGTCAAAATCGCCAAGATTGAACCACTCCTTTTCCTTCCTTACTCTAGAAAATAAATCCTGAGCAGTGAAAGTATCTCCAGAAACCCCCCATCCTCTCATCATATCCAAGTTTCCAGCCAAGGCGTGAATAATTATGTCGACATCGGGGCAGACATACAAGTCATGATACCAGAAGTTGTCTGCTACATTAGTGATAAATCCCAGATCCAATTCCTCTTTCTCGTTGGAGTAGTCAGAAAATGCATTCGCAAATTTTGAGGAACCAGAGCCTCCACAAATAACTCCTACCCGCTTCAACGCGGTACTCAGCTACCTGAAAAGGTCACGTACAGGCCTTCTTGCAAGCGCTCTGGCAGGAATATCAGCTCTGCGGTAATGGTATCCTCTGATTATTGCCACTGGAACTCGATCGAGCTTGTTCATACATAGTTCTGCGGCAGAAGCAAGTTCATCGGCGACGCAGATTACGCTTGCCTTGAGATTGAAACCGTATTGATCTTTCCTTCCACGATAGTCGGTAAAAGGGTCGATTCCTGACAACCCAATAGCTACGTCCACCTGTCCCTCTCGCCACGGTCTACCGAATGTATCAGTAATAATCACAGCAACATCTCTTTTCGTCCTTTTACGAATGGCGGTCCTTATCTTTTTTGCAGTTTCATCTGGTCGTCTTGGCAAAAGCAAGATCTTGCCCATCTCGACATTAGATTGATCTACACCAGCGTTCGCACACACAAATCCTTGTGGGGTTTCAGAAATAATCAAACCTCGTACCATCTTAACAATTCTTCTCGACTCCGATAGAATAACTTCCACTTGTTGCGGTTCTTTCTGAATATGTCGTGCTGCTTTAATAGCAAATTTACTTGGTGTTATGTCTGAGAGACTGAGGACGCGCCCCTCGGACTTTGACACAATCTTGTGAGTGACACAAACAATATCTCCGGTTTGAAGCCGAAGTCCTTGGACGCTGCAAGCTCTGGTGATGAGTTCGCCGAGATTGTCACCTCTTAGTACTTCGCCTATTCCTTGAACTGGGATTATCTCTAACGAGCTCATTTCGTTTGACTACCTAAGAAACAACCAATTTGGGAAGCTGCCTCTTATGCTTGCTGGAAGCATTTAGGTCAATGATCTTTCGAATTATCGTTCTCGAGACCTTTGTGTCCTTCTCTATTTGTCGCGAGGACCTCTTGGAGTCAAACAGAGCAGTCATAACTTTATCGAGCACATCATAGTCTGCAGGAAGTTCATGAGTTGCCTTATGGCCTGGCCAAAGATTCGGACTGGATGGCTTCATAAGAATACTGTAAGGAATCCTCAATACTGATCCTAGTGCGCGTACCTCAGTTTTGTACAGATGACCGATTGGAAGAAAATCGACTCCTCCATCTCCATACTTCGTGAAATACCCCAGCAATTCCTCCGACCTGTCTCCCGTACCAGCTACTAGCAAATTGTGCTCATTAGCAAGTGCGTACAAGATAATCATGCGAGTTCTCGCTTTGATGTTCGCGAGAGTCAGTCTCGAAAGGTTCTGTCGACATGATGCTAGCGTTCTCGAAACAGAATGTACTATTGGAGTGATGCAAAAATCCAAAGTCCTTATGTTGAGAGTCGTCGCCAGCAATCTAGCATCAGAATAGTCATCGGAATTGCGAGATCGTTCTTCGAATAGAAATACTCCAAGCACTCTCTTTTTCCCAAGAGCCTGACTGCAAAGCGATGCTACAACCGCGCTGTCAATTCCACCACTGATGCCGACAATAACTCCACGCGTATGAGAGTTTGAGACTTGGCCTCTGATAAAAGATGAAATCCTTGAAATCTCATCTGCAATGTTCAGGGTCGCAACTTTAGATTTGCCTCTTGATAGTGGAGCTTTTGAGGAAGCAATCGAGTGAGGAGCCAAGCCAATGGCGGAAGCGTTGCAAATCAATGAGATATTAGCTTTCGTTTTGTGCTCCTAAGTGCATGGCCAACCGACCCGCTGATTGAAGATGAGGGTTTTGCATCCAAGAAGAAACGGGCCCGGTGGGATTTGAACCCACGACCTCCAGCTATCCGCTTCGAAGACTCAATTATTAGAGAATCAAGTGTCGATAGTATGCCAACCGCAGGCTGACGCCCTAATCCATGCTAGGCTACGGGCCCTCTAGACTAGATCAACTCCTTGGTGAAATAAGGCTTTTTGGCTGTTGGAGGATCACCACTTTATGTCTTGATTCTTGATGAAGTTAGGATTTCGAGTAGCTTTTCAATTAGACATCCGAACAGGAAAAGGTTATGCACTCGGGATTTTGACAAATCTGAAGAACGATGATGGAACTAAGGGCTTTTGTTTTCGATATCGACGGGACCATTTGCGATTTCAACGGTATCCTTTCGCTCGAGGCCGCGCATTCGATCAGATGGCTCAGAAGACTAGGATATGAGGTCTTACTCGCGTCAGGAAGAGGTCCTTGGGACACATACTACCTCGGCGTTTTCCTCGGTTGTTCAAGGGTTGCTGTTTGTGAAAACGGAGGTCTTCTGATGACTTCTCCCACAGACATGAAATTGTATGGAGATAAGACTTTGCCACTGGAAGCATACGAAGTCTTATCCACACATTTTGATGTTCGAGTGAAACCTGTCAGCGCCAGATTGACAGAAGTGGTACTTCTTCGTACTTTTGACCCGATCGAAGGTCAAGTAATTCTCAATAAAATGCACATTCCGGTCACTATCAATGACAGTAAATTTGCGCTCCACCTTACTAAAACAGGGATAAGCAAAGCATTTGGCTTGAGTGAAGCTCTCAAGTTTCTGGGGATCGAACCGTCGCAAGCAGCTGTTATAGGTGATAGCGAGACGGATGTGCCAATGTTCGATATCTGCGGTTACAGCGCCGCCGTAGCAAATGCACCTCATGAAGTGAAATCGAAAGCAAATTATGCTTGCAAAGAAGAAATTGGAGCCGGAACCGCTGAGGCAGTTTCGCACATAATGAAAAAGCTCGGAAAATGATTCTTTCAGCATTAGGAAAATGAATTGCATTGAGTTTCAGGGATTTCGTGGTTGAGGCAAGCTCGCTTGTAACTGCGGCATGTCTATCTTTGGGATACGAACCGCCACATCAAAACGACTGGAGCATTCCCCCATCCAAGGATTTGGGTGATGTTTCTTTCAGGACTGGCTACCAGCTTGCAAAGAATGCTAGGAAGGTACCATCTGAATTAGTCGCGGAAATAGCACGTGAAATAGAAGGCAAAGAGTCAGGCAAGAAGCGGTACGTCGAGAGCGTAGAAGGACATCCATCGGGTTTCTTGAACTTCAGGTTCCAACGAGGCGCTTTGTTCACCGAAGTCCTGAAACGAGCGAATGAGAATGGGTATGGTTCGATTGACATCGGGCACGGCGCAAGCGTACTCGTAGAACACACCTCTGTCAACCCGAACAAGGCATTGCATGTGGGTCATTTGAGGAACGTGGCAGTTGGAGATTCTATTGCCCGACTATTCAAATTCACTAATCATTCTGTAAAGGTACTCAACTATGTCGACGATTCGGGGCTTCAAGTTGCAGATGTCATTGTTGGAATAAGACACTTGGGTTTTCCTACTACAAGTAATTCAAAGAAATTCGATCGTTATGCCGGAGACGACATTTATGTTGCCGTGAACAGGAGATATGAAAGCGATTCGACTCTAGCCGAGAAACGTAAGGCTGTTCTGAAGGGAATCGAAGAACGTGACCCTGAGATATTTCCTCTTGCTGCAGAAATAACTGACAAGATTCTTCGTGAACAGCTAAGCACCTGCTGGCGATTCAACGCGTCTTACGACCTTATGGTATTCGAATCAGACATCATCGCCTCACAACTCTGGACTGACACCTTCTCTGCTCTAAGATCAAAGGGAATCGCGAAACTCCAGACGGAGGGAACTTTTGCTGGATGCTGGATTGTTACTGTTAAGGGCGAAAAAGAGGGAGAAGACAAAGTACTAGTGAGGAGCGACGGCACAGCAACCTATGTAGCAAAAGACATCCCTTTTGCGGCCCTAAAGACTGGCTTGATAGCGGATAAATTCAGCTATGCTAAGTACACTAGTGATCCCAATGGTCATGAGATCTGGAGAACTCAAATACATGGATCAGGTATCCAGATATCTCCTGTGAAATGGGGGTCTGACAAGAGTATCACTGCAATAGGAGCGGAGCAGTCAAGATTACAAAGAGTAATCTTACACGTGCTAGAGGAATTGTCAGGGCAAGACTTTGCTGAGAAGTATGTTCATCTCGCATACGCACTAATGATTCTGAGTTCGAAGACAGTTGCATGGATTACAAAGACAGCTGAAACTAAACAACCTGCAGAAAGTGATCACTTTCAGGGTGTCAAGATGTCGGGTCGAAAGGGTCTCTATGTGAATGCTGATGACGCTATTGAAGCTGTGAAGAAATCAGCTCTAATCGAGACCAAGAGACGGAACCCAGACATTACTGATCAGTCTTGGTTTGACGATGTTTCCGAAAAAATCTCCATTTCTGCCATTAGGTTTGGCCTGCTGAAACAAGATTTGGATAAGACAATCACTTTCGACCTCGACGAATCGTTGAGACTTGTTGGCGAAACAGGGCCTTACATGCTATATACGCTTGCAAGAGCAAATAGCATTATTGCAAAGGTCGAAAAGATAAGTGAGACTATTAACGCGGATCTCCTGAACTCAGAATCAGAAGTCGATCTAGCAACACTGGTTTCCAAGTTTGACCTAAATGTCGAAAAGGCCGTTAAGATGTTGGCACCGAAGTGGATAGCTCATTATTCATTTGAATTATGTGAATCCTTCAACAAGTTTTACGAGAAAAACCGAGTGATTCAAGTAGATAACACAGAGCTTAAGCAGGCCAGGATCAGGTTGGTCATGTCGTTTCAGAAGGTATTAACTCAATCCCTACGTCTATTGGGAATAGAATGTCCCACAAAGATCTAGTCTACATTACGTCCAAAGCTGCTTCGACAGCTGAGCCACGTTTTGAATCTTTGCCTGCAGTCATTTCCAGAGAGCCGAGCAGAGAAAGCACATCAGTTAATGAAATATTGCCAAAATGACCGACTCGCAGCATATGATCCTTGAATTCTCCGAATCCAAGAGCTAGGTGGATTCCGTACTTTGTTCTTAGTGCCTCCTGAATTTCTGATGATTTTCCGTTAGGAACTTGAAAAGCTGTCACGGTCGGTGACCTGCTTTCCTCGTCTGGGAACGGTTGAAGGTTCAGGGTTTCAAGACCGGCCCTAAACGCTCTTGCGAGATTCTCATGTCTTCTCCATCTGTTTTCAATGCCCTCTTCCTTGACTTCGACTAACGCTTCCTTTAGACCCAGCATAACTTGAACTGCCGGTGTCGTCAGGTAGATTTTTGGATCATCCATTATTGGCTTCCATCGAACAAGATTCATGTAGTAGGATTGGATTGGGGACTTTCTCCTCTCCATGCTTGCGTAAGCGTCCTTTGAAACTGCCAAGAGCGTAGCGCCAGGGGGAGCAGCGATTGCTTTTTGAGAACCCGTGAGCACTATATCAGCCCCAATGTCATCAAATTTCAAAGGCGCTCCCGCTATCCCACAGACTGAATCGCAAACGGCGAACGCTCCATTGTTATGCGCTATTTCACAAAGTTGTGAAGGGTCATTCATTATCGACGTTGAAGTATCCACGTGAGTAAAGAGGACCGCCTTGAACCTTTCTTTCTTTAAAGTGGAGTTGACGAGGTCATAGTCTGCGTGATGACCTCTTTCAAAAGATAACTTTTCGACAACAGCTCCGTGTATCTCCGCCATCAACGAAAAACGCTGGCCAAAAGCTCCGGTTTCCACACTGAGTACCTTATCTCCCTTTTCCAGCAATGAGACAACAGCAGTCTCCATTCCAATCGAACCGGCTCCAGTGAAGACAAATTGAAGGCCGTTGTTGTTCACGAAAGTGTATCGAGCAAGCATTAGTAATTCCCTGAATGCGTTGTAAAACTCAGGAGCAACGTGACTTTGTTGCGGTCGAGACATCATTTCCCGTACGCGGGAGCTGAGCGTAGTGGGTCCAGGAATCAGCAGAATTTCATCAGGGTCTATCATGGTCTCTTACTCAAATTGTCGAATCCAAATTTAAAGTATCGTTTCTAAATGCC
Organism: archaeon; assembly: GCA_021792315.1. The sequence goes on along the minus strand of JAJYUX010000007.1, from coordinate 9,400 downwards.
ACCAGTTCGATGATCAAAGCAGTTCGACAATTCGAGATGTTGGTCATCTACTTTCGCAATTAGAAAGTGCGAAAGTGCCCGATACAACCAGCAAGATAGAACTATGGATAGCCCCTAGCAGATTCGAACTGCTGTCTCAGGCTCCAGAGGCCCGCATACTTGACCTAACTATACTAAGGGGCTGCAAAGTTGAAAACAATTTTCAGATATTATAATCTTTCACAAATCATCCCGACTTCGGCTTGAGATTCAGAGTGCGTTATTTCATGCTAAGCATTGATTCAGAGAATCGCTCGAGAAAATCTTGCGAGTATGATTTTTCGATGGGAGCAATTGTGCTTTCGCTATGATGCTCGTATTGTGATCTCCCTCCCTTCACGAATCCCTTTTTCGAGCTTCTTACCTTCTTCGGACTTCTTAGATAATCTGATTTTTGCCTTTCTGCTAACGATGGTTTTGAAAATTGGTTCATCATCAACGTATACAGAAACTTGATCTCCTACCGAACCAGGATCGCAGAAAATCTCCAAGGAACCTCCCTTTTCGCGGTAATCAAATCGCATGGATCGACTCTCTGACCGCGGAGAGCCCCCTCTGGATCTGATGTCAAGACTGAGTGAAAGTTCATGTTCAATCTCTTTTATTTGCGCTCCCCCCTTTCCTATGACTTTTGGAATGACAGATTCATCAAGAAACACTTGAGCCTTAGCTGGGCCAAGAATCTTGACAGTTGCCCTTGAATCATATTTCTTGAAGACCTGCAGGATTTTCTCCGTTGCTAGTTTTTCAACGCCGGAGGGTACACTTTCTGAAGAGCGGGTATCTTTGACGGGAATGACAACATTTTCCTCTCCAAACGTGTAGATCTCGTAAACCAGATCTTCTGATTCGAAATCTCGGACCTCAACCACTGGTCGTGATAAGTCGGGTTCGTTCATGCCTGTTGGAACTTTTACAACCAGATTGAGTTCAAGTACGTGCTGAATTTTTCCCGCCTTCACAAAGACTACAGTATCAACTATGTGTGGGATCATCCCGAGCTCGATACGACTCATGAACCGCTGAACAGCATTCACTGGATCACTTGCATGTACTACTCCGACCATTCCTACACCTGCAAGTCTCATATCCGCGAATATCTGGAAATCCCTTGTTCTCCTAACTTCATCAAAGATCGTGTAATCTGGCCTCACAAGAAGTAGTATTTCTGATGTCTTTTCGAAATCCCCTTCCAGAGGGCCGTATTGTGTGATCCCCTTTGAAACCTGGAGATCCTTTGGAGATTCGAATGTTTTCACGACTTTTCTCTTCTCCAAATAGAAATCAGCCAGACTGCTCGCAAAAGTTGACTTTCCTGAACCGGGAGGCCCGGCAACAAGAATACCTTCAGCTTTTGTTGCAAAGCGGTCAAGTAGCTTCTGTGACACGTTGTAATCTGAAAGCGAAAGCCGCACAAGAGGTCTGACGATGGTTATTTCCAGTCCATCTGAGAATGGGGGCCTAGCCATCGCTACACGGTATGATCCAAGCTGAACTACCGTTGCTCCGCTTCTGCTGATTTCGACTGAACCCACGGTCGAAATCCTTGCAGCTTCCGTGATTTCCTTTGCCATCTCTTCCAGTTCTTCCCTGGTATTTGCATGTTCACCTATTGGAACGTATTCGAAATTCCCTGGAAGTCCTTTCTTCGCGTGTGGATTCACACCTTCTTTCAAATGAATACTCAGAGTTCTTGAGTCGAATAGTTTCTCGAATTCAAGTCCAGATGTCCTGACTTCCGACGGAAAATGTTGTACACTCAACCCCTCTGCTCTTCCGACGAGGGCTTGCACGTAATCAGCGGTGAGCAATGTGGCATTGCGAACTTTTGCTACGTCTCTGATAATTGCGTCAATCCGTCCACCTCGCGCTAAACGTATGTCATCCATGGTGGGACGCTCGCCCTCAAACACGAAACTGATTTGTCTTCCTTCGCACAAACTCCTCAACTTAGTTAACTCTTCAAGGCCCACAAACCCTTCCTCCTGGTGCTTTGATGCTTGAGCTTGCAACTCGTCCAGAGCAGCCCTTGGAATTATCACATCAGTGACGCCAACGAGCTTGTCGGATGATAGGAGTTCGGTAGCCTTGCCGTCAACTATAATGCTGGTGTCAAGAACTACTTTGTCCATACGATTCTCCAGAACCCCCACAGACTAATATCAACTTCTATCGAGCAGGAAGATTCCTTCGAGTTCATCGAGAGATCTTAGGAGAAAATCTGGCCTCATTTTTCGAAGTCTTTCGGTGGTGAAGATACCAGATGCAATTGAAGCACATCTGATTCCAGCCTCTTGTGCGGCCTCTATGTCTAGTATCGAGTCCCCAACATATAGCAAGTCATCTTTGTTGAGCTGGAGCATGTTTTTTGCAACCAACAAACCATCAGGTCTGGGCTTCATGCGAGTCATTTCATCTCTCGTGATTACAACTTTCATGTAAGGTAGATAACCATACTCGGACAATCTTGAGTTGACTGCCGCTCTCCCACTGTTGGTGACTATGCCGGTTAGGATACCTGCCTCATTCAATTTTCTAATCACATCTAAGCATCCAGCAAGAGGTTTTGAGGCTTTGATCGAATCGAATTCAAAGCTGTCTAGTATTCTGTATAGATTCTCTCGGAGTTCAACAAATGAGTGAGCTTTCTTCAGTTTGGGAGACGTAGCCCACTGTTCCTTTGCGGTGTCAATCAGGTCCTGAGTCCTAGTGTTGTTATTTAGAAGTTCAACATCATAGTCACGTGTCTTTAGGAAGTCAATCAACGCACGCCTAGATTCTTCAATTGGGAACTTGAATTCAATCAATGTTCCATCAAGATCAAAAAGCACAGCCTTGAACTCTTTTTGGCGCTGGATCAAGATCGGTGACAGTTTAATCTTTTAAACTCAAATAATAAACTCATTTCTTGTCGATGAGCCAGAAACCCGATGAGGATTTAGAAGGTCAGGAAGTAATTGGCAAAGGTACCTGGCTCGATACGGTCGCAAATGAACTCGTTGAACGCGAGAAGAAGATTGGAAGGTCTCTTTCGAGGATCAGGGTGGAATCAGGTCTTGGCGCCTCTGGTTTTCCACACATAGGGAGCTTGGGAGACGCAGCAAGAGCGTATGGAATAAAGCTCGCGCTTGAGAATATGGGTTACAAATCCGAGCTAATCGCCTATTCTGACGACATGGATGCCTTGCGCAAAGTCCCTGCTGGTTTGCCAGATTGGCTTGAGAGTGAAATTGGGAGACCCGTTTCGGAGATAAATGATCCATTCGGTTGCCACGATTCCTATGGGGCACATATGAGTTCGCTGCTCCTGGACAGCCTAGATAAGATGGGGATGGAATACAATTTCCAGAGCGGGTATAAGGCGTACAAGGCAGGCATCCTGGTGAGCCAAATTCAACTAGTCTTGAGCAATGCTGAGAAAATAGGTAAAATGATCGAAGAGCTTACTGGCCAGAGAAAATATCTGGAATCTCTTCCTTATTTTCCCCAATGCGAGAAGTGCGGAAGACTGAATGTAGCCCGACCATACAGATTTGATCCAACAGAACTCAGAGTATACTACAGATGCACTGGTGACGAGATTGGAAGAAAGTGGGTTGATGGGTGTGGTCATGAGGGTGCGGCTGACATTCGAAAGGGTGAGGGCAAGCTCTCGTGGAAAGTTGAATTCGCAGCGAGGTGGGCTGCATTCGACGTTCGTTTTGAAGCACATGGAAAAGAGCTCACCGACTCCGTAAAGATCAATGATTGGATATCAGACAACGTGCTGGCATTTCCTCATCCCAGTCACGTTGTTTATGAATTGTTCCAAGATAAGGGAGGAAGGAAGATTTCCAAATCGGTTGGCAATCTTATCACGCCACAACAATGGCTTGCTTTTGCCACACCTCAATCTCTCATGCACATCTATTTCAAGAGAATCGCAGGAGCTAGAAATATCTCAGAGGAAGACATCCCAGGTTACATGGACGAATACGATCAACTAGAGGATCTGTATTTTGGCAAGATTAAGGAAGAGAACAAATTCAAGGAAGCAAAACTGAAAGGTGTTTATTATTACTCGAATTTGGCGAAGCCTCCATTCGCCCCCAGTCAACATGTTCCTTATAGATTGCTCGTGGAGCTTGCAAGCGTAGCTCCTGAGCAGGGCCCGGTTGATTACATCTCAAAGAGACTGGTCGACTACAGAGTAGTAAAACAATTAGATGGTCAAGTTACCAACAGAATCAATCTTGCTCTAAATTGGGCAAAAGAGTTCTCGTTAGTCGAGACTGAAATCAAGATTACAGAAAAACAAAAACAAGCCGTCTTAATGGTGTGTTCCAAGATAAGTACTACGGCAGATCCTCAACAAGTACAGGCGGTTATCTTCGAGAGCGCAAGATCCAACGGTTTGGAGCCGTCTGATTTGTTCAGATCGATATACCTTTTGCTCCTTGGGGTGGAACGAGGGCCTAGACTGGGGCCGTATATTATTGATATCGGCGTCGAGAGAGTTGCCGAAAAGCTTAGACACGCAGTCACTGAGGGAAACTGAACTGAGGGCCCGTAGCCTAGCATGGATTAGGGCGTTAACAAAAGGCGCACGCCTCCGAAGCTAAAGACCGTGGGTTCAAATCCCACCGGGCCCGCTAAATATTATAAGCGCATCCCTTACGAGAATGTCATTGTACTGATGCTTTTGGGACCATGGGCAGTAAGTACAGCACTCTTTTAGAAGATCAAGACGTTAGAGGATGGCACGACAACCTGTCAGCCTATTCCTTAATCACGACAGAGGTCTATCTGGGGACTACGGGATTGTACTGCGATCTCAGAGGTACGACACCCAAAAGGATACTCAAAGAAGCACAAAGAAATTCAGAGACAAATTCACGGACTTCGGAAAATGGAAGAAGAGGGCAAGGCAGGCTCGTACATCAAGCTGTTCAAGAAGATTATTCTCTAATGGTTATCCTACAACGGCATCGAGGTAAAACTCAAAATCGATATCAGAGGCAAGTCGGAAACGCCCACGATAGCGGACGAAAGAGTACTAAGCAAAGAGGAATTATCAAGAATACTGAGGATGGCTTCACCAAGGGCGAGAGTCTCAATAGCACATATGGCGTTCAGTGGACTGAGACCCGAGTGTCTAGACAGCTTCGCAGGAACAGACGGAATAAAGTTTCAGGATTTCATAGAAACGAAGATTACGAGCGAGGGACAAATTGACTCATTCGCTATCGCTCCCCTTGTACGTCACTTACGCTCCTCACGGCCTTCCACTCACCTCGTTGGCTCCCTATCCCTATTTGCGTCTACGCTCGTCCTTTCGCCTTCACCATAATGGGTTCGCTCGCAGGGGTGTCGGCTGCCATGGTCTCGCCAAGAGGGATGATTAAATGGGGAAGAATTGAACTGATTTGAGGAAAAGAAAGTATTTTGAGATGGACACTTCGGAAGGGTGTGGCCCAGATATCAGAGTTGCCATAATGACGGCTACGGGAATCTGCGTTATTCGAGCAAGACATAAACATGGCCTCTGTTCCGCCAGCTTTGGGACTTTCGCGTTGGATCTGAAAAGAAATCGTACCATTCTCAACTTTGATGATCGTACTTTCCCTTTTATTGCCATTGTAGCAACTGAAAATCCATCGACACTTACAAGAATTTCTCTGAAGTGACCTGAAATTTTGAAATTCATCACGTTTGTTCTGTTGCTGCTTTCGCAACCGGCATTCTTAATACCTCTCATGATTGTCGACGAACTTTTCAGTTCATTGACAGATTACATCAATCTGAACACGACTTATTACTGGGTTCCCTTGGTCGGAAGGTTGGATATTTGGACCTCTTGGGAAACTTGTTTTGTGATCCTGTTCTTGGTCTATGAGTCTGTTTTCATCTGGGCTTTGTGGAAAGCCATCAAAAGTTAGCCATCAATGGAATCTTAAATCCAAATAAGGCCGACGATGCAGGAATGATAGTCCGATATATTCTGCATGGTTGTCCGTTTTGTAATTTTGGAAACTTGAAACCAACAAATGGAGAAAAATAGGTGGCGATAAGGGAAGAAGTCGGAAGGAGATGTAGGAACGCACATAGAAACCTCCGTGAGAAATTGGGTTCACTCATATTTGGTTTGTCCGTTCGAGTGCTTTAGGACTTTATCCTATGCACAGTTTGCCGTCTTCGGATTGAATGCATCATCCACAGATTTCAGCCAATAAGCTCATGTTCTCATGATAACATCATGGCACATGGCAATTAGGCCCTCCGAAATTAATAAGTGCCTTGGGATGCATAGAGTAAGCGGCGAACATCCGAAAAATTGCAACAGTGTTGATAAAGCACTGTGAAATGCCTTTCCAAGCAAGATCAAAGTATCAGAAAAGTAAGCCCACGGCAAAAGTCTTCCACGCTGTCGAAACAAAACACAAGGAAACGGTTCACACCGTCCGAAAGCGTACTCCACTGGTGACAAGATAAGCAATCTCTTGACGGTAAGACATTGTCCGAGCTGTAGGAATGGAGGTCCGATTCTTCGTGGCGGATGTCAATCGAGCTGGGTCAGGACTCGGAAATCTAGGTCCCGAACAAAGCGACTATTTTTAGGTGACCGAGGGAGGAGGTGGTCATAGAGGTTATCATAACATTGTGATTGCTCCAAATTCAGTGCAAGAGATGGCGTCTTTTCCAGTCTTGGGGTTCTCGAACTTGCCAATTGGTTGTCATACTATGGGATTCTAAATGGCCTCCGCGTTTAACAAACGCCCTCATATGGACCGGAAACAAGAGGGGGAAGGGTCAGGTGTTACGCGGTCTTCTCCGATAAAGAAATTGATTCTCCATTGGTTGAAAATTCGGACGACCTAACTATAATGAACGTGCGATCGATGGAATACGCTGATCATCTAAAGACGAGAGAGAGCTTGCTGATTAACAATTCACTCAAAGCGGAGCCCAGAAGAATTGACATTTTTACGTACAAGGTGGCAGCCACAGGGATAACAGACTGTTTGAAGCGTACTACCATTCAAAGAACGGATGATAAAAAGAACGCTGCGCATTCGATCCTTCTTGGATATTACTTATCTGTGACGAAAAAAATTAACCTACCCATTCTACGAGATGTCTTCAATAACTTTCTCCTTGAGAAGGCCGCGTATTTTGAACTGAACTTCCTAGGAACAAGACAAGGATATGAGTACACTGAGAATCAAGAGGCAAACCGATTACCGTCCATCTTAGTGTGATCTTTTGAATTGCAAGAATCCCACTCATCAGTGACATCTGGGTACGACCTGAAAGTCACAGATCTTCTTCAAATTCTCAGATTTGGTAATCGTCGTGTCGTCTTTTAAGGAACTTGAACCCTCTGTTGATATTGTGGACTATTGGTGATTTATCTTGGCCGTCAAAGGAGCACAAAAGGATGACAGAACGACAAGAGCTTCCGATATCGGTATTTTGGTCCTTTCCCTAATAGCCTATATTGTATTCTCATTCGCTGCTTGCTTTGTTTTCGCGTTGTTCATACATGATTATCTTGTTGCCTGCGCATTATCGTTCACATCAGTAGGATTCGTTTCTTATCTCGGTATGCACTTTGTCTTACCAATAGAGATGTCCCGTTTCGATGCCAGAGTGTTGCACGAATTCGCAAAGAGAAAACTGATCGATTTTCAATTCGTCGAAGAAGACAGGGATTCTCTTGATTAAGCTTCGTTTTAAGGGATCACACGTAGAAACGCAAATACAGAACTTAGGATTTGACTCTCATCACGAACCATACAGAATGACATCACATCGAATTACATTCGAGTATCATTGTCTTTTCATTTTGAGCATCCGCAGTGGTTAAACGCAATCTCCATCCAGATACGTAGATAAATATTCGACTGATTCTTTCTTTATTTTTGTACATTTCAATTATGATATTGAAGAAGTCATTACCAGGTGAATCCATAAATATGCAAAAAGAGTTCAACTCAAGTCTGAGAAACACAATTGGAGCCACTTAGATTGTTTGAGTCATTACACGCACTTTGCTCTAATGAATCATCATAGTGATTTGCTGATATGACCCTCGGTTCTACTTCTATAATGAAAGTTTTCGATGTAATGTCGACGGACGTAGTCACTTCAGGAATTACTGAGGCGCTCGATATGGCTACCAGTCGCATGCTAGAGCGAGGCGTAGGTTGCATAGTAGTTACCAACAAGGATTCTGTAGTTGGCATAATTACAAAAGGAGATATCCTCAGGAAAGCTTTTTTGAAAGGTGGTCAAGCTAAGAAAGTCCCGGCCAAGAAGGTTATGAGTCAGCCCGTTGTCACAATTGATCCGGATTCTACTTTAGAGGAAGCTTCGAAGCTAATGACATCAAGCGACGTTTCCAAACTACCAGTGGTGAAAGATGGGAGACTTGTTGGGATAATCACGTCAACAGATATCATTAGGGCAGAACCGATCCAAGTTGGTTATCTACAGGAGTTGGTAAGAGCCCGCTTCGTCCCACATGATTTACGATGAGAAGTTTTGGTAACTACAATACCAAAGAAGACAAAGACTAGAAAGAATGGTTCAGCAAGGCCGAACTCTCGCAGATGTCCCAAGTGCTGATTAAAGATAATGACAGACGTATGTTCGAAGTAGGTTTGAAGACTACCACACAGTCTGATTGTTGATTCTGACATTCGCCCCAATATTTTTATTCAATAATTTGTTCCTATTGGTGAAGTCTGATGCCTGAAGAGAGAACAATTGCGGTTGATGGAAAGGCCTATGATAAACTCACGTGGGCGAAGAAAAAGAACGAGACTTATTCTGAAGTGATAATCCGACTGGTTTCCACTAAGCTAGATGGGTTACAGCGAAGGGGCGAAAAAGAGATAGTAACTCAAGACAACATGAAACTAACTATGAGCGTAGATCAAAGTCTTTGCATGGGTGCTGAGAGTTGCGTTTCCCTTGCTCCCGAGGTGTTTGCGCTTGACCCTACACGTATTAACGATGGACCACTGGGAATGAGGGATGTAATGGATAGAGAGATCCCAAGTGAAAAGATCATCACTGCAGCTCAGAATTGTCCGTACAAAGCAATAAAGATCGTTAATGCAGAAACTGGAGAACAGTTGTTTCCGTAGTTAAATGTAGTTTGTTGGCAGACATATTTTACATTCAGGAACTGACTGTGCATTGAATAAGAAGTTAAAGTTGATCTTCGGAATCGTGGTAATCACTTCCGAATGAGTGTATGTTCTTGTCAGAAGCGGACTTAGTGAATTGAGACATTAAACGAAGTTACGCGGCAACCATCTCTACAGTTCTATTGGTTGCGAGTTTCCCAGTATCGACTTTTCTTACTACATGGAGC
>JAJYUX010000077.1 GCA_021792315.1 archaeon | reverse complement strand
CTCTAGTGGAATTCGGAGGTTTTCGTTCAAGATTCTAAAATGATACGAAGATAATAGAGTGAGTTTCTTCAGGTATGGATCCTTTGTAGGGATTCCTCGCTTGACCGATTTCTTTCTTGAAGCTAGTATTCCGGCAGCTTTAGAGATGGCACAGAGTTTGAAGCAAGATGGGACGTGAAAGACCTTCAGCTCTTGGTATGTCAACAAGGAAAGCTTCCTCAATGTGGATGTGTTATTATCCAGACCCATTCTGATGCAGAAATTCGTCATCCTTCTATATTCTTGCATCAGCGAGAGAACAGATTCAGAAGGCCTGAATGACTGCTTGACAGACTTCCTTGCTAACATAGAAGGCAGGCACAAAAGAGAAAGTCACTTGATTTTAGAATGAAAGGTTGCAAATCTGCAACATCTAGTGGATTTTTGTTATCCTCATCGCCGACCTTGTATGTACTGCGAATCACAAAAGCCTCCTCGAAAACCACCCATAAGTGCGATAACATTGCACGATGGAAGCACAATCACTGCCGAGGAGAGGCCTCGCAGACTGGGAACGAGCTTTAGCCCAAGGGAAGCTACAGTGCACACAATGCGGATATTTTGAATCCGAGCCAATTCCGGTGCTCGGAGCCAGAACAATCTCAAAAACAGGAAGCGAGCATTCTCCAAGATTCGAATACCGTCCGTGGCAATCGAAGGTGATCGAGCGCATTGTAAAGTCGATCAAAGAAGGAAAACGAGTCTCACTTGATGCCCCCACTGGAAGTGGCAAGACGCTTATAGCTCTAGCAGTCATTAGAAATCTGCTTTCGGAGGATTCGCCTGCCTTCAAGCAAGCTTTCATAGCGGTCAGAACAATCAACGAATTGATTTGTACCTCTTCAAACAATTAGAATAAGCGTAAATCTGGGGATATCATTACTTTGGAATGTTTTGGACCCTGAAAACTCCAAGCACAAGCTTCCACCTGACAAAGTTGGACGAGCATTTCTGTTCTCGCTTATTGGCGGAATAGTTGATGTTGCAACATCTCTGGTTGCAATCGTAGGCTCGCAATCAAATAGCCAACCAATCTTGCTCGGAGAAATAGGTGCATTCTTTGGTGCATCAGTGATTACCTCTGCACTCATGCTGCGACTTTTACCTCTTCATCACAGGCTTTGGGCAACTTTTGTAATTCTATTCTCCATTCTTGGGATCTACGGTTCCGCTGGTGGACTGGTCATCGGGTTAGCACTGGGTGTTGTTGGCGGAGTTCTCGGTTTCAGATCTACCGCGCTGATCGCAGTTTCCTCGAACTCGGTGGAAAGACATCAATCGCCAGAGCCAAAAGTACAAGAGATTCCAATCATAGATCTGAAAGAAGTCGGAAATTCTCAGCCGATCTACGTTTCGCGCGGGTACATCCCGCAGCTCGCCTTGGGAGGATTGTGGTTTGCAATATCTGCGTATCTATGGTACGGATACACTCTGGGTGGATACGTCGAACAGGGGGCAGTAGACGAGTACATTCTGATTGGCTTCTGGGCGATAACTGCGGCATCTTTTCTCTATGCGATACATGGAGCTACGTTTCGATTTTACTGGGATCATTTCACAGTTCACAGAGTAGGATCGGTAGATCTAGACGTATCCCTGCATGATGTGCAAGATGTAAGTGCCGTGTATAGCACGAGAGAGATGTACGAGTTCTTCTCAAGACCCAAGGTAGTTGGTGTCCTTCTTCAAATCAGAGGAGATCAGAAGGGACTTCGCACTGGCAACCCAATCAACAGGAAAAACAAGCTCAGGCTCTACGACTGGCTAACAGCTAGACTGAACAACCGCGAAACAGTGGAGCGAGATCTTGGCCCTTCATGGAGGAGACCATCTCACAGAAAAGCGTTCTACGCGTCTGTTGCAGTAATCGTAATCGCTTTCGCATTCATTGGTACCGTTGTTTACGTTGGAATCACTCACCCTTACTGGGCGTATAACGGCGCGTATTTGGACTACTACGGAAGTGCGAAATTGGGAGACGGCAACATATATTCGTACAGCTTGAATATGACCGTCATAGAGGGCGCATTAGGCAACAGCGGTTCAACTTACGCCAAAGTCACGATTTGGTCCAAGCTCACATCACCGCTTGGCTCTGAAACAAATCAAAGCACAGTGTTGGTCGAGCTTCAGCGCAAGGATACAAATCCGTTCACTGTTGGCACCCCCATTACGACAAATTCTACGCACATCATCCTACAGGATAGAGTCCTGCCAGCAACAGCCTATTCGTATGGCGTGCAACAGTTCAACGTGAGCACTTTTGCTCTCCTTACGAATTTCACAAGTTATGAAAACGCCTGTGGGGTGGACATTCCTGTCATGTTCACCTTCAACACGGCAAAGGGTGGAGATCTTACCATTTATCCGATCTCTACCAACATCGCAGGCGTTCTACCATCTTTCCCTCAAGCCGAAGGAGGGTTAGATGGAGCGAGCGGCTATTGTCCGTAATTGACTGCCTCCGAATGGGAGTTTGCCTAGAAAAGCATCTTGTTGTGAATAGCCTGACTATGACGGGTATTCAACGTCATTAAGAGTGATATTTTCAAGGCATTGAGATTCACCAAGAAAAAGTCTAACTCGAATAGCACGCCTCAACTGGAGGTGAGGACGATCTGTTCTGCAGTGGCGAAGTGAGTCTCCAGGGATTAACCTAAAGGCAGGATGCCCAGAATTCAAGCTAAGCGCATGACTCAATCGTTTTTGTTCTGACATATCGAGCTAGGTCGTATCAAACAAGTAACCCTACCAGGCTAGGCTGCTCCTCATCGGTGAATTTGGCCTTACAGAAGTATAGGAACTGACAACCCCATTTTTGAACTTACACCTAGTTAGGTTCGAATTCAAATTGTAAACAATGTGCGGGAGTCTACTTCCCGCCTGTGGGAACCTACCCAAGATCAGAATTTACTAGTAAACAGGGATTCAATTTAACATTGACCTTCTCTGGTCTCTAAATCACTTTTTGGAGCAGCCCACTTTCTACGTCATAGATGAATCCAGTAACCAAGATCTCTTTCGGTATCAGTGGGTGATTCTTGATTGTGTCTACTTGTTTTCTAACATTCTCTTCGAGACTTGAAAATGAATGGAATCGAATATTGCTGGCATCTTTGCCAAACCTTTCTTTCAATCTGCTTTGGAGGTCCTCGTCTTTGAAGGTCAGCATGCCGCAATCAGTATGATTGATCACAACGAATTCCTTAGTTCCTGAAAGCTCATTTGAAATTATGAGTGAGCGTATTGCATCATCAGTGGCAATCCCGCCCGCATTTCTAATGATATGTGCCTCGCCAGTCTTCACTCCTGCCAGCTGGCTAATGGTGAGTCTGGCGTCCATGCAGGCTAGGATAGCGATATGCCTCGAAGGTCGCATTGGTTGCTTGCCAAGAAATTGAGTTCTTGCGTAATTCCTATTCGACTCAATTATCTTTGCCGTTTCGCTATTGCTCATGGTGGAGGAGAAATCTGCTTTGCTAATATAGGATTATTTCTAAAGGAGATGCCAAAATCAAAGTTCACTATCATCGAACTTTGACAAGACTACAGGGACATAGTTTCTGAAATTCGCATGCTCTGCACTTGTTTGGATTTGTAGTTGGGATTGGCTCCCTTTCGCTTAGCCAGTAGCCTCTTGTTTGGTCCAACACCTGAATAGCATTGGATTTGCTGTAGGCCAGAGTGTGAGGTACGATTTGATATCCTGACTTTATTGCAAGATTGAGGTAACTCTTGTTCAATAGACTTGCAACGATACGTTCAAGGAATTTCGACTTTTCCTTCTGTGACAAAGAAGTGCTTCTGTATCTGACAATTACCAAGTTCAGATTAGAGCAATCAAATCCAATCGATTCCAAGAGAAGCCCGTAGATTAGTGCTTGCGCCTTCTGACCGTCGAAGATTCTTGTTGTATCACCCTTCGCTGTCGTCTTTAGTTCCAAGATGTACTTTGGAACCTTCTTCTCAAATACAACGGCGTCAGGCACTCCAACCAATTTCAGCCCCTGAAAATCTGCGGCCAATGGAAACGACGCCACAAAGATTTTCTGCGTTTCAATTCCTTCGATTATTTCTTCGATCGTGCTTTCTTTCATGGCGAGCAACTTTTCATGCAACGCGGTTCCTTCATTCTTGGTTTCAGTTTCGATTTCTCCGTTGACGTACTCCTGTTCGATTTTCATTTCGCAGTACAGTTGCTCTCCGATTGAACTCGCGGGAACTGCTCTGAGTCCGTTCCTGAACCGGAGGCCCTCCCCAATCTCAGACTCATAGTTTGAAAGTCTGTCTTTCCACTGATTCATTGAGCCACACTTTTCTCGATTCTGTAGATTCTAGTTGGCGATTTCTGCACGAGTGCGAGAGTGATTAATTCTGGTGACATTCATTCAACCTAAAACAAATAGAACGAAACACGACTTCCGATGATAACTAGATGTAGTCCCAATCCTGTAAGATAGAAACTTGGCGACTCAAGAAATAGAGGGGAAGCGAATACTGGCGGGCAATACGAAGAGGGACAACTCAACCAAAGTCCATGACGGGCTGGAACAATTGGAGCAAATAGAAATAGCCCAATTATCAGCAAGATCATGGCTATTGCTCTTTTCTTCATTGCTGTCTGTAACAAAGAAGATTCTAATAACTCTAGCCAATTCAAAGATCAGATCAGAAACTGAAATAGTAACCAGATTTTGATCAACTTAATCATCCGAAAGACGAACAGAACCCAGTCGTGTTACTTATGGGAAGCTACAAGAAATACAGCAAACGGGATCAGAAGACTCTTGCAACTTGCGCAGCACAATGGGCGCAGCACGTGCTTCCGTATTTTGAAGAGTCTTTCCGGGATGACAAGAGGCCTCGCAGAGCAATCGAAGCATGTCGAAAATGGGTTCGCACTGGTGTGTTCAAGATGACCGAAATAAGAGACGCCTCTCTTTCTTCCCACGCAGCTGCCCGAGACGCTAACGAAGTACCTGTCGCTTGCTTTGCCGCGCGTTCAGCAGGTCATGCTGTAGCGACTGCACATGTTACCCAGCACGCGTATGGTGCCGCATACTACGCGCTGAAGGCTGTGGCGGCGCATGACTACTCTAAAGCAGAGGTAAACACCGCAAGAGAACGCGAGTGGCAATCGCGGCGTCTTCCTACAAATCTGAGGAAGGAATTCTTGAAAAGAGTGATAATTCAAAAGGACGATCGTGGAATTTCGATTAAGATAAGGAAAGGAAAGGGTTTCTGAACTCATCTTAAGGAGAGCACTTTTGATGAGAGATGGTTTCAAGTAGAATAATTTCAGACTTCATCGAACGGCCCATTTGATCGCACAAGAACCAGTTCTTGATGAAGAAACAAAGAGCCTGACAGATATGAAGTGTCAAAATGCTAGCAAGCTATCCGTGTCCCGAGCGACAAATGTCTACCAATACAATCAGCAGCTTCGAACCTCTTCGCGAGACTCACCTGTTTTGCATTAATACCACTCTGCTGCATCTATTGGATGAATGCCAAAACTTGCCCTGGTCGTTCTTGTGGGCCTGTTGTTTCTTTCGCCCTTCCTTTTTACTCCCTTATCACCTAGCGGAATCCAAGTCCCAACTTCACACTATTCAGCCGCCAATCCCGCACACTCGAGCGGATCGCGAGATAGGCCCGCAGCAGAATCTATCAATGTCTATCGACTCTATTCATCAGAACCGGCCCCGATGGGAATTGCAGACTATGGGGTAGGATCCAGTGGAGCCTACCAATACTCGACAAGCTCCTTTCTCGGCGTAGCGCAAATTCACTCTCTCCAAACTCAGAACTCCACTGGCGATCCTACCATGAGTATTCAACTCAATGTGAATCTGCAGTTTGCTAGCGCAAGCCAACAATACGTTTACTGGATTCAGGACGTAGCTACCCTTGACACTTCGAAGAACCAGATATATTTCATAGACAACATCTGGAATTCTTCCGGCCCCTCGGCAAGCATTGTGGCAGCTGGCATAAGTGGAAACGGAGATGTCGCAAATTGCAACTGTTCATCGAACGCTTCCTTTTACTACTATTTCGCTGATAATTCCATGCCCGGCAACGGCATAACTTACTCGTTGCCCATGACGTTACAATTCAAGGTGAACTCCACTTTGAATTCGAGAAACGAGCCAGTAGTTTCCTTCGCCTACAACGACGGATCTGGCTGGCAGACATACGACAGTGTGACCTTTCTGGCGACAGCTTCGAGCGACAGTGGATTTGTAGTGAACGGATTCAACTACAACCCAGCGAACATTTACTATGACGCGGAGCTAATTTTGGGCGGAGCGGGCAACGCCCAGGACACATCAGTAATCAAGTCTGACATCCAACTGCAGCTTCAATATTGGAACGGCCACAACTATCAAGGGATAACAAACGCGTACAACTTTGGTAGCGACACTGCTGAAACTATAGACAATGCGTTGGCGCAGTGGTACTACTATCTTGGAAATGGGTCATCCGTATCCCAGATCTCTCCCGGAGCTGGCGTTCCGGGCAAGCTCTTTTACAGGTCTCAGATCGGCATCGTAAGCATAATTTCACCATTCAGCTCGGGAACACTTTACGTTGTCAACTCTAGCGGAACCTACTCCAAGAGTACGGGCCATACCTTCGTCAATGGTAACGTAACTGTCACTCTATACCCTGGCAATTACATATTTTACCTGTACGACAGCAACGGCGCTCTCGCAGCCCAGTATGACGAGACAGTTACAGCTGGAGGATACATCTCCTTGCATGTCACTTCCTCCTCATATGTTACCATGAATTTCAGATACAGCTCCGTCGGCGGAATTATCCCAGGCGCTCCCACGCTTACATACTATCTCAACGGTCAACGAATAACAACTCAACTTACCAACTCTTCGACATACTACTACATGGATCCTGGTAGCGTGTGGAACGTCACTGGCAACATAACGATCTCATCAAAGGACAGGTGGCAGACAAACTCTAACGAGACCTCGGGAATTGTGAATGGTCCGCTGTCTATTGACCTGACATACTACCATCAGTATCTGGTGAAATTGGACGTCACTCTTCCTAGCGGAAGCGGCTCTCTCCCCTCTCTTGAAACCTATCAGTTCGGTAGTAAGATCACGTTGGAGTCTGGCGCCAGTACGTGGGCTGATGCCAATAGTTCGTACAGCTTGCCTCAGACGTTCAATGCCTCTTCGACTCAGAGATGGGAGTATCACGCGACCATGCCTTCAAGCGGTGTCTGGTCCGAGCCAACAACAGTAATCGCTGCTTACATTCACCAATTCTACATTGTAGTGCAGAGTGCAAAGCCGACTGCGGGCACAGTCACTCCTTCAAGTGGCTGGTACAACGAATCAAGCTCTGTAACTTTGAGTGAAGTAAACAACTCCGGTTGGGGAGCTGGAGGCTGGATTGGCAAAGGCCCAGGATCCTATTCTGGCAATCAGACCTCGGTCACAATAGTTGTTGCCGCTCCGATTACTGAAAGTGCCGTCTTCCTCCCTGCCCTAACTCTTGCTGCTTCCAATGGTGGATCGGTAAAATACACTTACGGCACTGTCTCAGGTACAGTTCCCCAAGGCAGTTCGAAGACTATCTATGTTCCGGAAGGCACTACTGTCACTCTCGATCCAAAACCTGTCTTCCTTTATTCTTTCGATTATTGGAAACCTGGACAGGTTGCAAAGTCTCTCTCTTTCACAATGTCAAATCCGGTGAATCTAAAATCACTATTCAAGCCAGACTACGTCTTGATCGGTGT
>JAJYUX010000076.1 GCA_021792315.1 archaeon | reverse complement strand
CAGGCGTTTGTGCATAATTTACTGCTCCGGGGGGATCTGTGGTGACGCTTGGTTGCAGCGGTGATAACAAACTATCCTGCCCCAAATTGAGCTTTGTCTTCAAAGAGCCCACAAGTGATTGGAACTTTGAGCCGATTGAGCCAGCTATCTTCGATATGTCTGATGGGAAAGCTGAAGCGGAGGTTGAAGAGGCAGTAGAAAGCGGACTTTGAGGCAAGGACTGTGAATGAGAGACATTCGCTGTCTCGCCGGCCACTGTTGAAGAGAAACCAATTAACGAAGAAAACAGAAGAAGAGCCAACGCTAAAATGGCCCAGAAGGGTTTACTACTGGCTTTTTGTTTCAAGATCAATCACGCGGTTCAATGCTAGGCTATCTCTGCATTCTCAAGACATCGGTTTCGAAATAGATGTTTGCGCGTGTAATCTTTCCATTCTTCACGTCGTACTTTATCAACAGCGGAATATGGACTTCCTTTCCACTAGGCTGAATTCCAGCAAATTCTATGTTCTGTTTACCGACGAAATCGCCTTCTGCTACAGCCTTACCCTCACCTACCACCAGATCCTTTTGATCAAATCGAGCCGAGAAGGCCTTATTGTAGAAATAGTCCAACAGTTGACTTATTGCTACTTGCCCCTTCGATTCCTGGCCTGTTCCCATTACAACAAACACAGCATCATCTGCTATCTTTGAGGAATCATGACCGCGCAGATAACTTTCCACTACTAACTTTGTCTGTAGAATCGATGTCATTTTCACTACCTCTGAGCACTGTACTAACACGCTTAGGAGAAATACTAGGCGAGGTTTCCGCTCAGCTTCCGAGTCACCTTCAAACGTCTTCGTAGAGACAAGGCAATTTTCTGGCCTGGTGACTCGGAGTACTGAGCTTGTACTTTCCTTCGTCTACTCTTTAGCTTCAAAGTGATGAACGAACCAACCGCTGCAAGAGGAACAAATAATCCAAGCAAAGTGATGTAAAGTGGAAGTGATGGAGCAGTAGGTGTCACGAGTCTTCCTGGAGGATCAGTGTAATATGGCGGAACGACGATTAATGCTTCGGCATAGCTATCGAAATGATTATCTTGCAATGTGAGAGAGCCGGATTCTGGCATATTGAGTGAGCTCTGGGGCATCAGAAACTCGCACTGAAAGGGATTGGCATTTGTTGAGCTAACACAAGAGGCACTGTATCGAATTGAAATTCCGTTTTGCGAATTGTAAGTAATCGTTGCTTTTACGTAATAACAAGGTGCAGTGAGAGGAACACAATGACTTCCGCCTGGCCCGGCAGTACCTTTGATTGGAAGAAGTCCGTATGTAGTGATATTGATTACCTGCCCAACTTGCCCGACTGTCCCAGAAGGAAGGTTGCTCGGAACTACGGTGAACGGCGAAGAAGCAGTATTTCCCATCGAATCTGATGCGGTAATAGTTGCATCACTGAGCCAAGCAGGGACATCAGACGGAACAGTCATTGCACACTGGAAAAAGCCAGCTGCATTTGAGACGGTTTCACAAACTGAAATGGGAGCAGATCCATCCGAAAAAATCACAGAGATAGGAGAAATTGCGGAAAAGGAGTTGCCCTCGACCAGCACCGGGGTTCCAACAAAACCCCAATCTTCACTAAGATGGAGTCCCTGCAGTGCAACACTCGAGGTTCTAGTCGTCTTAGATGTAGCCGTACTTGAAGTGGATGTGGTGGTAGGAGAACTAGTTGTTGTGGTAGTTGTGGTTGTTGTGCTTGTTGTGGTAGTGGTCCCGGAGTTTACTGTGAATGACGCGAACCCAAAGTCACTGATGCAATCTTCTGTGTACACTGCATAGGTTCCTGGTGAAACATTAGGAACAGTCGCGGCAACTGAAAAACTGCCCGTCACGCCGTTCCACGTACCAATCTGAGTCGTGCCAAAGTTTATTGAAACATTTCCACAGGTTGGATAGAACCCGGTACCAAGTACCGTTAAGGAACTTCCTGCAGCTCCTGATGTTGGACTGACTGAAAAAGTGACTGGAGATGAAGTAACAGTGAAAGTAGCTGAAGCCGATTCTGGAAGTGGATCAGATGCAGTCACTGTGTAGTCATTGTCCGATATTCCCGCAGGTATTCTAAACAAAGTGCACTGAAATGTTCCATTCGTTGCGACAGTAGCGCAATTTGGGTCACTGCTCAGCGAGGGCGAATAGCCCGGATAATACAGGTCGACGGAGATTAATTGTCCTGAAGTAAAACTGGTTCCGCTCACTGTGATTTGGCTAAATGTGGCTCCAGAGTTTGGCGTCAGAGTTATCGATGGCGATGTGGCTGCGCTTGAGTTTCTCAATAGGAGGCTCCCTGAGAGAGATCCTATTACAATTGTCATCACTAGCACTAAGACAAGTAATGCTTGGAAGAGGTCACAATTTCCTTCAATATCTCGGGCAAGAGCTCTTGATGCAGAGACTTTTTCCTTTCGCATAGGAGAGGGCGTAAATGGGAAAAATATTAGTGGATTTTTCCGAAAAACCGCATCCCATATTTTTCAAAATCCACTCTTTCTGTTCTTGATTTGTAAGTGGGCCTATCATAGCATGTCATGACTGCAATAGTTCAAAACTTCCATTATTTCCAATAATCTTTCAGTCTTTTTGAATATTCTATAATCTTGGCCAACCAATTGCTAGCTGTAACTACGGTTCTTCTGCCAGATCAGGAAACATTAAGGTTCGCAAACCAGGAGGCGACCCCGCACAGGATCTTTCTCGCGAATTGGCAAATCAACCCTTTAGTCTAGGTAATGAAATCGAAGTTACACAAACTGTCGAAAGTCACCCGCTTTTTTCGTTTAACCAGTTACCTTTCATTGGAAGAAAGGAAGAGCTCACGGAGCTGGATAACTACCTGAAAGACTCGTCATCAGCTCAAGGCAGAATTGTGCTTCTGTTGGGAGAACCTGGGATTGGCAAATCGCGTTTTGCTTCCGAGGTAGCAAGACGCGCGAAGAGATCGGGATTCAGGTGCCTAGAAGCAAAGTGTAGGAACGATGTTGTTTCGCCACTCCTTCCGTGGATACAGTACGTAACTCAGTTTTGCAAGTCTGCCACTGCGGATTTGTTCTTCAAGGTATGCAGAGAGAACTTCGAGCAGATAGTAAGGCTTGTCCCAGACCTGTCTGAAAACATCCGTCTTCAATCACCACTAGATGCTGATGAAAACAAAAATGGCGCTTCCCCAGCCAAGACTGGTAACCCGGGGGATACAATGCAGCAAGAAATGCAATTTATACTAGCCCTAAATCAAGTCTTCTCACGTCTATCCGAAAACTCTCCGCTCTTGCTAATCCTTGACGATATGCAATGGTGCGATACTTCTTCTCTCAGACTCATAGAGTTCCTGATCTCGAACAGCATCAGAAATTCCCGAATCCTGCTTCTCTGTCTGCTGAGAGACAGTGACCTAACACAAAGCACGAATCAAGCTGTTATCAGATTCATTGAAACACTTCGAGGACAAGCATCGTCACGATTCATTAACCTAACCCGTTTCGCGGAAGATAATGTAAAAGAACTGATCGAGGAAGTTTTTCCTGGAACTCGCGATGACAGCATGAACGAACTGTGCGCACGGCTATATTCGCGTACACGAGGTAATCCGCTCTTCCTTTCCGAGCTGCTCAAATCGCTACTTGAACAGCAGGTCATTTCAAAGAACGATTTGGGTAGATGGGCTTGCTCTGGACGTGCGCAGAATTTTCAGATTCCCGAGACGATAAGGAGCGTGATTGAGCAAAGGATCGAGCTCTTGGACAAACCTACACTGTCCATGCTCCAGCTGACTTCGGTGATTGGCGAACAATTCAGTATACAAACTCTCGATCAGCTTATCGGGCAACGAGATAACAGAGATCAATTTCATAAATCACTCGAAACTGCACTAAAGTCAGGGTTGATTCTTGAAAGAGAGCCGTTCACGATGCCTCCCTGCTATACTTTCTCCGACGAGTCTGTCAGGGAAGTACTATACGACCAGATTGATCCTTCCCAAAAGAAGACCTTGCATTTGATTGTCGCAAGAGCTGTTGAGCCCTTGCTCGATCATGGAAAGAGCTTTGAAAAGCCACGACTCTCCGAGCTTGCGAACCACTTCTTAAGAGGCGGCGACCTGATGAAAGCAAAAGACTACTTCATCCAAGCTGGGAAGAGTGCTTCTCAACTATACGCACATACTGAAGCTCTTGCAGATTATCAAGCGGCACTTGAGCTCTTGGGGGAAGAGACTAGTGTCAAAGATAGTCCACAGCTCTCGCTAGAGAAAGCTGATCTCCTTACTAGATCGGGGGATGAGTCCCAGTTTCTGCCCCAAGTTGAAAAGACTTTGGACAGCTGGAACTGTGCTGCAGAATTGTACGGAAAGTGCGGAGAGAAACTGAAGGCAGCCAATCTTCTTGCCAAGATAGGGGTATTCTATCAGTTGGTTATGTACAACTTACAAGCGAGCGAGGCTGTGCTTGAGAGATCCCTAACTCTCGCAAAGGAACATGATAACGCTCCGAGCCCTGAGCTTGCAAGAATCACTGCTTGGACGCTAGTTACTGATATTTGGAGAGGGGATAGAAAGAAAGTAATCGAACGCTCTGCCATAGCGATGGAACTTGCAGAAAAGACCGGTGCATATGATGTCATCGCGATGTTGGACAGTTATAGCATCGCTGCATACCTCGTGGACGAAGTAGAAGAAGCCATAGAGTCATGTGATCGAGGTCTCAAAATAGCAGAAGAGCACGGCCTTCTATTCGAAGCATGCTATAACTACTTCCACAAAGCTTCTGCTTACAACTACACCTATGGTCCCTCTGCCAAATCCCGAGAACTCTATCTTGAAGGTCTCAATTTCACTGCGAGCAAACGTGACTTCATGGTGAACCTCTTTAACAAGGTGGAGGTTGCATGCGGCGTCTACTTACCGCTCGGAGATTGGAAAAGAGCCAGAGAGCTGGCCGAGGATTCAATTGCTTCGACGCACAGATTTCCAAAGACTTCGCTTTTCAACTTGATTGCAGAGTCGGCGATGGGGCAAGTCTTACTCCACGAGGGGAACTTTGCAAAAGCTAGGGAGTACCTTGAATATGTACGAGACATGACAAAGGGGTTTGGAGTGTTGCAGCTTGATGTTCCACTCTACATCGCACTTGCGCGGCTCAACATTGGGACGAAGAATTTTGAAGAAGCACAAAGAAACCTCGAAATGGGATACAGACTCTCAAAGCGTCGGGGCCTAACTGTAATCAATGGCATACCTCACATAGAGCTGCTGGACCTGATGATTGAATTTTCTTTGATGCGCGAGAGTGGAAGGACCTCTGAAGATGAACAGATGCTTCAGGACACCCTCGAAGAGATGATCAGATCTTCCAAGAAAATCAACCAACCGTGGACTCTCGCGTACGTCCGCAGAGTGGAAGCGCTGGTTGCCCAGCACAGAAACGAGCTTGAAAAAGCTGAAACGCTGTTTCAAGAAAGCATTCGAACCTTCGAGAAACTGGGCTGGCCGTACGAACGTGCAAAGACGGAATACCATCTCGGGGTGGCTTATCTCAGGAGAGGTAAATTGCTGATGGCTCTTGATTCGTTTGATTCGGCTTGTGAACTCTTCTCCAGATTGGGAGCGCGTAGCGATCTCGAGAAGATAACTCTCTTGAAGAAGGAGATAGAGGATAAGTGCGTCCCGCTGTTAGAAAGACGACCCAAGTTCGAAAGCAGTGATACAAGAATAGTCTTCGAGACCCTCATAACCGAATTCTGGCAGGATTTCCTGATCAAGAGACTGGAAATTGAAAAGTGTGGCTGGAGAAATATGAGCGAGCTCCAAAAACTTGCGAAACTCTCAAAGTATTCACTGTACGGAAGGAATAGAGGCATGGCAGGTCCAGTTCTACGAGAGCTACTATCTTCGGGTGTCGTAGAAAGTCGAATGTTTGAGGGCGAAAGAGGTAGGGGCGGTGAGATAATGAAGCTTAGAGTTTCATTTAGGAAGAACGAAAAAAACAAGTGAGAAGACTCTAATTCTTAACTACCGAAATCCACTGATACAAAATCTGCTGTCCGGTGGCGTCTCCGAGCAAATCCTCCAATATTTTACTAATATTCCAACAAACGAAGTGAGATGCGGGATTCCTCGTTTAGACGAGTTGTATAGAGACGGCCTTTCAACAAGTTTCTTATGAACAATACTTCGTATCCGGCTATCGATTGTGTTCCCTGTTCCAATTCTATGATTAGAGGAATCAATTACGATATGGCAATGGAGTTCTTTCCACAGGTTATTCTTGGAAAACAGCTGCTCTCGCTCTGATAATCCCAGAAAAATCTGCCATCATCACATTATGCACCTGCGAATGCTTCATAGCCTAACTCAGACACGAGCTAGGTTTCCACTACTGCTCTAGGGGGTGAATTGCGCCACCTGTTTCAAGCCTCTATGCAATCGACACATAGCCAAGAAGGCATGTTCTTTGAAGTAGAATTATATCATTCAAGCATGTATTCCAGAGCGGTTTCCACTCGAAGTTGAAGAAAGAATCTGGCGCCATATTGTTAGTTGTATTTGTTTTGATACTTGCGGTCACGCTAGCATATGCCCTTTCCCCAAAGTCATCAGTTGGCACAACATCTATCTCGACAAGCACGAGCTCTGTTTCCGGTCTGATCCTGAGCCTGTCTCTCAATTCCTCTATTATCCAGATAGGTCATGGTATTTCATTCAGTGCCTCTCTGTTCAATTCTCTGAGCACCGAAAACAATGTTAGCACTGCTAGCAATTGGGCCCTCCCCGGTCTAGTGCTGGGGCCATGTGGCCCCACGGACTCGCCGATCGCATTTGCTGTCGTTAAGGGATTCTACACAGCATCCAACATTTCAAGCGCGCCGAGGGTTCAGTACGGTCTGGGATGCACGACTCTCATGGGCGGCATTCAGATGTATTCCTTCAAGCCTATGAGCAGCAACGCAACTGTAATCGGCAACTGTGAGATGAACCGGTGCTTGATAGAGCCAATGATCATGACAAGAAGTGTGGATGGATATTGGAGTGGTAATTCTTTTGTCAGCTTTACACAAGGTGCCTACACGGGTGTGGTTGCAGATGAATGGGGATCTTTCACAGTTGCTCAGTTCACTGTAACGAGCTAGCTGGAGCAGATTCCATCAAATTGAAACGTGGCGATTCCTACGAGGGTTCCAACCAATCGAAAATTTCTGATTACTCTCTTCAAGTTTGCAATCAAGTATCGCATATTCAACTTACCTATTGATATGTACGGTTGGTTTAGACGAGATCATCGCGGATTGGACTAATAATCGTGATAATAGTGCTTCTAGCTATTGTTACTTTCTATGCTCATGTTATCATCCAGAATAGCACAATTCAACTTAGCGAATCTAGGCCGGATTCCAACAGTCTGCCCCTGTTCGCCTACTACACTTTTGCAGGCATAGCAATGAAACTTCCTGCCTCAAACGTCTAACAGTTCGACTTTAGGAATGAATGCAAGGAAGCACAGAAAATTAGGAGAATTTTAAATGCCAAGTCAATGAACTGCTGCAGTCAGTTACGGAAGCGATAGGAAGCCTCAGCATCCTCTTAGTCGTCACACTGATTGTATTGACGGCGCAGGGATGGACAGGAGATTGTGCGAGTAATAATTTCACAACCCCTTCAAGGCCAAGGTCATCTCTCCCTGGGTTCTTACATGCTGTCGATAGTTCTGGATTTGCTGTGTTCCCTCTTTCTTTTGTTTGGTCACAATCAAAAGGGGTGCAGATGGCC
>JAJYUX010000006.1 GCA_021792315.1 archaeon | reverse complement strand
TGATCAATGTGTGTCCTCCGATGGTTGGATTTTGCGGAAAGGCGACCCTATTCCTAGCACAGGACAACGGTCTAGTTCTCTACGGGCATCAGTACTATCAGATGTTCACATCGATTCTCGTGACAGATTCGGTGCTTGACGCTGGTTTCAACGCGATAGCTGTGCTGATTTTCGACTGGCTCACAGAAGACTCTCTTAACAAGACAAGATATTTCGCGATATTCTTCGGGAGTGCTCTCTTAGGAAATCTGATGACCATGCTTCAGGGAGCAAACTACGCCAGTGCCGGAGCTTCCGGCGGAATATTCGGATTATTTGCCGCGTTGGTTGCCTTCTCATCGCTGAAGCAAAGGAAGATCGAGGCACCTCCAGCAATACTATTCATCATAGTGTTCTTCGGGAGCAGCATTCTTCCCGATGTGAATTATGTCGCACACATTGGAGGAGCTGTCGGCGGATTCATCGCGGCAGGATTGATGTACGATTCAGTGAAACCGTCAATAACAGAATATTCCTTCGCTTATGAATCCAAAACGATAAGCGTTGCAATAGTGGCGGGGCTAATTCTGATTGCGTGCATCGCTTCCATTGTTCAGTTTATTCTGTTCGTTTGGCGGTGACATGGTCTTGAGTTTCTTGGAAAGAAACTGTATGGCTATTATGGCGCCGACCGCACTCAGGATTATGTTCAGTACTAGATCGGTGGACCAAGCGATTCCCAAGATTGCAAGGGTCTTTGTCCCGAAAAAGCCCGCATATGTGAGGATCGAGAGCGCCACGAGAGACTCTGCTGCACCGCTCACGGCGGCTCCAATCAGTACTCTTGTAGTTGACCTGATGGATTTGGCGAAAGAACCGGGGGTGAGAACAAGGTCGAAAACGAGCCCTGAAACAAAAGTCGATGCGAGCAAGTAAGGAGCCGGAGAAGGAACCACGAGCAGAAACACCAATCCGCAGACGGCGCCCATTATAGTGGCACTCCATTTTCGTCCTGTCCAAAGCACGACGGCTGTCATTAGAATTCCCCGCAAAAAGTGCTCAGGGTACCCGACCTGCGTGACGAAAGAGACTATGCTCGACGACACAATGTACAAAGCAGAAAACATTCCGATCATTGCTACGGCACGGGAGGAAGAAACATGCGAATCCAAAGGTGAACGCTTGGGAAGAACGCCAGGGGATGTCCAAATTAAGTTTCATGTTATCTCAGAAGAATCAACGCACTGTCTGTGGAATCCACAACAATGCACGGTTCAGAGAAAGACTGCGTATCTTCGTCTAGAATTTAATACGAGCGAGTTGATCTCTTGCGCTCACAGGAATCCATGAACACAATGCGTAGTATCGGGGAATGAAAGATGACTGTTCGCTCTGGATGGTCTAGCCGTTCCGATTGGATCCCTGCGAAAATGAAGGATTTGTTGGACGATCCTCAATATACTACTGCGATTCTCGCGGCTGCTGTGTTCTTCCTGATCAGTGCGCTAATCCATTTTCCGTTCAACAACTCCCCGAGCTACTACAGCGATATAGTTGACACCTTCTGGTACAGGACGACTCCGCAGCAGCTTCACGAAGTCGTAGTGGGAATCCCATACGTGACATATGTCTTCGAGTATCCTCCAATTTGTGGATTGATTCTGTGGCTGGGGGGTTGGATGAGCGGAGGATATATCGGAGTCTATGCAGCAGTGGAATTCACGGTGCTCCTTGTTTTCACAATGCTGACAGCGCATTTCGTGTACCAATTCATGGGCTACCTTGGATTGAGCTACAACAGGCAGCTGATCTACTCGATATTTGCGCCGTCACTCATTTTCTTCGGAGCGTACAACTTTGACATCGTCCAGACATTTTTCGTAGTGCTGTCTCTCTACTTTTTCATTGCGAGATCAGATTGGAAATGGAGCGCGATCGCACTCGGATTCGCCATCTCAACGAAACTCTCCCCTGCCTTGCTGATCCCGCTATTCTGGCAGGAGCTTCCCGACAAGAAGACGCGACTGTTCTTCTTGTCTTACGTCGGAGGTATCGTAGGCGCCCTAAACATTCCATTCATGCTCGCAAATTTCAATACTTGGCTGGCGGGCTATACATACCTCAAAAATTGGGGTCTGGAAGATAGCTTTCTGATATGGATATTCAAAAATCCCTTCTCCCAGCTGGCGAAGGACACTAGCTACGCTCTTTTGGTGGTGTCTGCACTCTCGATCTACGTGTTCTTCAGATCAAAGCCGTTGCTCGTGAGGTCCTTTATGGTTCTTGGATCATTTGTTCTTTTCTCGTATATTGCCACTCCACAGATGAACATAGACCTGCTTCCACTGTTCGCACTCGTGCCAATGATTCCTTTGACGCTCTTTTACCTTCTCGAAATTGCAAACGCCGGAATAATAGTCACGTGGTTTGAATTCGCAAACCCGACTCTTCCAGGGGTTCCTCAGACCTTTGCTCTCATTCGGCAGATTTACTTAGCTATGATAATTGGGATTCTTGGATTTTCGAACAAGACTACAGATGGTTGATCGTTGGTTTGGCAGATTCAGAGAGCACAATCGAACCCGCATCAGATCAATTAGAACTCCAACAGGCAACAAACAACCATCAAGAACAAGCCACCTTCACGAAACGCGTTGAAGAATTTGTCATTGGCAAATTTGGGTCCTTCAAAATCAGTCATCTCCTCCTAATACTTTTCGGACTGCATCTCTTCGCGATGTCTTTTCCAAGCGGCAGCACCTGCACCGGCAGCAGCGGTGACTGTGTTTTCGACGAAGCCTACTACGTACCTGCCGCAAAGGACTTGCTTCAGTTCATACCAAGCAATCTAGAACATCCATTCTTCGGGAAGATCTGGGGCGCGCTAGGAATCTTCTTCTTCGGAAATGACTTTTTTGGATGGAGAATCTTCTACGTCGTCATAGGCGTTCTCAGCGTCTGGGCGTTATACCAAGTTGCGCTGAACTTCTTCTCCAGAGAAAAGTCTCTGTTTGTAGCCTCAATGCTAGGATTCGAGACGTTGTTTTTCATCCACACTTCATTGAACCTGCTCGAGGGCCCGCCGATATTTTTCGCCCTTCTCGGATTCATGGCTTATTTCAAAAAGAAGTACTACTGGGCGGGCGTGGCGTTCGGTCTGTCAATACTGAGCAAGGAGTGGGGAGTCTACTTTGTAATCGTTCTTTTCCTTTACCACGTCTGGGCAACGAAGCATGATTCCTTGTCCAAGCTTCTGTCTGGTCAGAGCCTGAAGAGACTCTTGACGTTTATCTTAGTGTTATTCTTGGTCGTTTCACTTCCTCTATGGGCTTACGACGCTGCCTATCACCCATACACTCAGACTCAGGACATTGTCAGCACAGTTGTGGTCGTCAGTCCGGACGGCAGCAGCAATACAACCACAACTACTACAACCACGACCCACGGCGGTTATCTGACAAACCCGTTTCAGAATCTTTTCTATTACTTCACCTACGCTTCATCTCTAAGAGCCACTCAGAATGACACCCAGCTGTACCCTTGGGTGTACCTTCCGTGGATGTGGATAATACCTTTGGACATAAACCCGCAACAATACTATGTCACCACAGTCACTGTAACGACAACTGGTCCTAACAACACCATCCTGAGTCAGAAGGAACTTCATCCCATTGACTGGTTAGGAATTGGAAACCTCGTAATCTGGTATTCAATTTGGCTCATAGGCGCTGTTCTCGTCATAAAGATTTTGACAAAGAACATCACGGCTCTGGACGCATTCATCAGCGCATGGATATTCGGAACCTACGGGCCTCCGCTGTTCGAGTACTTCGCGTTCGATCGTGTGTCATACCCGTTCTACTTTGTGAATGTTGATCCGGGTCTTGCTCTGGGGATTCCGATGGTGATAGCTTTCATCGCCCCAGACAACCCGAACCAACAGAGATTTCTGATGCTGTTCTGGCTCGCTGCGGCACTGGTATTCTTCATACTCTTCTTCCCTGTGCACCCTTTGGCGTTCGGATGACAATGTATTTGTGCCCCTGGTCTGACGGAGTGAGCGAATGGTAATCGTCTTCCTGAATAGCATTCAATTCGAGGCAGAACGCTTCGAGACTAGGACGATGCCGACACCAAACATGAAGGGAAAGGAGGTGATATACTGGATTAAATTGAATACCGAAGACAAGAGACTCGCTTCAGAGGTCCAGAAATTCCTTGAGAGTGCTCCCCGTTTCATCGAGTTGCGCGTGCCGAGCGCTTTCATATCCACCAAGACTGAACTGGAGAGCTTTCGCGTCGTTCCAAGAGGCACTGGTCAGACAATTTCCAAGAAAGAGGAAATTGGCGAAGCAGAAATTGGAGGTGAACAATTAGAGCAATTTAGGCTGGAGGTGTTGCTGAGGAGAACGCTTCCAGAGACTCCTGAGAAAATGCCTCAGTCTCCTTACGGATAGATTGAATCATAATGCAAGAAGCACCCCTCATCCTTGTTGCATAAAGATAACTTCTGCCAACGATTCCCTTCAGGAGATCTGCTCGACTGATCAGAGATTTGAACGCGGCCAAGAAAGGAAGATATCCGAGAAGCTCGACAACCCCGTCAGCAGCACTAAATACTCTAGAACCTTCTGACTCGCTTAACCGGACAATGTGAAATGATCTAAACAGATCATCCTCCGATAACTTTCCGCGAACTAGTTCAAATGCAAATCTTTCATGGATTGATACCGGAGCCAGTTTGCGGTTGAAGTCAAGCAGTTTCACGATTATCTTGAATCTGGTACACATCTCGCATTTTGAATCGTACAGCAAGTACGCCATGCCAGAACGGTGCATCGGTGACTCGTCTCAGTTCTCTTTCCTAAACAGCTGGGCTGAATTGTCCACAGGAGTCGCGAGTCTGAGTATCTCTTCCTCGAAGATTGTCTTTCTCTTTCCGCTTGCGATTTCCTTTGCGTCGTAACAGAGGTCCGCTGCAGAACGGAGCCCCTTGTTCGGGCGAAGTGTAGAAACTATCTCAAATTCCACAGGTCGCCCTGATTCGTCTACAATAACGAGATCCCCTTTCTTGAATTTGTAGGAGGTCATTTGAGACTACTCTCAGTCCGAAAAATGTCGCAGCGGCCTTATAACCGTATTTTCTTTCGATGTATGTACTCTAGTTAAGAGTCGCACAAAATCCATTAAATAGTAATGAGTTATTATTATTTCCAACACATCCATCTTAATCGCGCTGCAGAATTATTTGATGCATAACAGGGCATGAGGTCATAGAAATATTGCCGAAAACAGATAAACGGAAGCGGGAAGACTCTTCAAAACTCGCTCTAGCATATTCGAAGTATTATTCAGGAAAAATGCAGCTGTTCCCCAAGGTCCCTGTAAGCAGCCTTGATGATTTTTCCATTTGGTACACGCCAGGTGTGGCCGCAGTAAGTCTCGCCGTGGCAGCAAATCATGATCAGTCGTTCGAGCTTACAAACCGCTGGAACACGCTTTGCATCTTGACCGACGGCTCTAGGGTGTTGGGCCTTGGAGACATCGGTCCCGAGGCAAGCATGCCCGTCATGGAGGGAAAGGCGCTGATCTACAAGTACCTGGGTGGAGTTGACGCTGTTCCCCTCCCAGTGAACGCTCACACGGCAGATGAATTGACTGAAATCGCATTACAACTTCAACCGGCCTTCGGAGGTATCCATCTGGAGGACATCGCATCTCCGAAATGCTTTGAGATCCTAGATCGCCTTCGGGAGAAGCTCTCGATTCCTGTTTGGCACGATGACCAGCAGGGGACCGCGGGTGTAATTCTTGCGGGGCTGCTCAATTCTCTCGTTTTGACCGGCAGGAAACTCGCCGATTCTAGGGTTGTGTTAATGGGTGCCGGCGCTGCAAATATTGCGGCGGCACGACTGTTGATGCACGCAGGGTTTTCTCCGGGAAACTTGATTCTCGTCGACTCGAAGGGAACTCTTCATTCGGAAAGGGATGACATGGATCAGTTGATGCTTCAGAACAAGTGGAAGTACGAGCTCGCCCTGAAGACTAATTCTGATAAGATCAGCGGAGGAATTGATGAGGCTGCAAAGGGAGCTGACGCTCTGATAGCAGCCTCAAAGCCAGGTCCCCACGTTCTTTCGCAGAAGACTCTCAAACTCATGAATAAGGATGCGATCCTTTTTGCACTTTCGAATCCTGTTCCCGAGATAATGCCCCATGAAGCGAAGAAGGCTGGTGTTAGGATCATCGCGACTGGCAGGTCTGACTTTCCTAATCAGGTAAACAACAGCCTGATTTTTCCATCAGTGATCAGAGGCGTTTTCGATGTCAGGTCCAGAGCCATACCTGACGAGGTAATCATAGCCGCCGCGAGAGAACTTGCAGCCTACACCGAAAATGATGGAACCATGTCGGATAAACACATTCTCCCGACTATGATGGACTGGGAGATATTTCCTCTCCTTGCTTCGGCCGTCGGAGAAAAGTGTGTCGGTATGGGAATCGCCAGACTGAACATGACAAGAAAGCAGATACACGATAGATCGAAAGAAATAATCGAAAAGTCGAAAAAGATGATGAGCTCTGTTCAGAAGATGAATTTGATCGAAACGTTTTCAGTTGCTAAGAGAAAAATGAAGTGAGAGATTATGCCAAGAAAGAGAGAAGCTGTGGGAATCAGGCCGATAAAGAAAGACGACATTGAAAGCGCTGGGCAACTATTGGCGCGACTGAAGAGACTGAATGGTGAATTCGATCCTTTGCTCAAGACGATTGATAAAGTCGAGACAGAGGCCACAAAATCCATAGAGCGGGGAATGTCCTCTGAAAAGACTGTCATACTCGTAGCTGTGGCGGCTGGAAGGGTTGTCGGTTTCGTAAAGGCGGAAGTCAGAGACAGGATATTCTATGAACCACGCATTGAAGGCGCGATTGTCGCATTCTACATCCTGCCCGAATTCAGACGCGGCGGCCTGGGAAACAGGATACTTTCAGCTATAATGAATGATCTGAGAAAGAGAGGAGCAAGGCTCGTAACGGCGGAGTTTCCCAGCCAGAATGAGATTGCCAGCAGGTTTTATACGAAGCTCGGCTTTCGCTCCCTGACAAACCTCTATGCAAAGTCAGATTGAGCGCCTCATTGCTGTGAGACGTTTCTGAGAGACTCATCAGCAGCTCTAAAATACCTATCATTTTCCGATAGTCCCGATGAGCGTTAGGTTCGGTGCTCCTTCGCCCCCGAAGATACACCATCCGGAGCTTTACCTGCTTGGCATAGTTGTCACACTGGTAGGCCTCCTGCTTGCAACGTATATAGTAGACAAGCTTGGGACAGCGATGTTCAAGAGAGGCTTTGCAAAGCCATTCTATATCAAGGGTCGTAGAGTTCACCACAGCTGTCTCTATTTCATTGTGCCCGCTGGTTATGCAATCTTCCTTGCATTTTACTTTCTTGGCTTTATTCAGATACTCTGGTCTTCGCTCTACTCCACTATCTTCTACGCGATAGTTATCCTTGCGATAACTATGACGATCGACTTTCTCGGCGACAGGTTCTGGCCCAAGATCAGGAAGAACGTCATTCTTCACCATGAATGGATATACACACTCGTCCCCGCGTACGTTCTCACTTATGCCGTTGTTGTAATCATCTAGCGACTCAGTATTTCTTGCCTTTCTCAACAAAGGTAAAATAGGCAAGTCAAGACCGAAGGTAACGTCGCCAATGCGAATCAAGACAGCTAATGTCAGAAGATACATTGACAGCATCAAGGCGAGAATCTCCAAGCGAAACGTGAGCTTCGTTCACGGATATTACTGGCTGTGCTCGGTTCTTTCCTCCTCCCGAACGACTATGGGCATTACGTTTCTGCTCATCATAGCCCTCGCACTACACTTTGCCGCACTTCAACTTGGAATGCTGATCGCTCTCGGTTTCTGCATACTTGAGCTCTCCGTGTACAGAATCGCAAACGCATTATTTCGCTTCACGCGAATCTAGTACCTTCTAGGACTTTTCTATACGATTCGTTTAAATCAACTCATGAGTATTAGCTATTTTTGCGCCTGATATTTTCGAATAGTCGTGAGTGAATTCGTGCCAAATTGTCCGAAGTGTGGAAGGAAATTCGGGTCTCTGCAAGCCCTGAATGACCATTTTAGATCTATGCATCCCAACGAGAGATTCGTTCCGCCGAAGCAGCCCTCCAGTGCCAGGACCTTGATGGTTGTAATTGTCATCGTCATTATTGTAATTGGAAGCTCCGTCGGCTATCTTGGTTACACTCAGATTGCACATACAAGCGCGACAACGACGGTCAATGTGTGCGATTCGTGCGTCGGGCAGCAGGTGCCCGCTGATCTCTTGGCTAACCTCACGGGAGTCAGCTCTTCCACTCTCAGTACGATAGGGAAACAGCCCACCAGTTCTGTGGCGGCTCCGAGCTCGATAACTGGTTCTGCGCTGACTAGCAATGGCAAGCCGGAAATCCTCTACATCGGCGCAGAATACTGTCCCTTCTGCGCCATGGAGAGATGGCCCCTCATAATAGCGCTCTCCAAGTTCGGGACTTTTTCTAATCTCACTCTGATGCTCTCTTCTCCGACGGATACGGCAGGAGAAAATATAGCGACGTTCAGCTTCGTTAATTCCACTTACTCCAGTCCGTACATCAGCTTCGTCCCGATCGAGTTCGAAGACAGGTTTGGAAATCCACTTCAGACAATACCTCCAGCTGACAGCTCGATTCAGAGTACTTACGACTCTGGAGGGAGCATACCTTTCGTCGACTTGGGGAACAGTTACAAGATCGTTGGAGCTCAAGTCATCAACACGAATCTGATGCGAGTCGGCGGATCTGCTTCCGGAGCGCCGCTCAACTGGACACAGGTTGCCTCCGTTCTCAACGACCCGAACAACGCGCTCGCGAAGGCTATTGGCGGTGCTGCCAATACTTTGATCACTGCAATCTGCAAGCTTACTGGAGGGAATCCTTCGAGCGTGTGCACAGAGTCGTATGCGAACCTCTCTCTTGCTCTGTACTTTGGGCAATCTTCGCCAATCGTTTCTGTCGCAATTCCTTCCAAGCTCAAAGTGACATAGGCGGTTTCTGCGTCCATCTAGCGCAACAGAACCCGGCTCCGGGCTCTTGTGCTATCTGGACACGGGCAAAATTCGTGCCCGTGTTTCACTTCTGGACATGGGGAAACGAACTAGATGCGTTCTCTCTATTACAATCTAATTTGGATTCTGTTCTTTGTTGGATTGTCTGGCGTATTTTTCGCATTTGTGCTAGATAGTTGGTATTCAAATCGATATCTGAATGGAGTAGGGCAATATCCCTTAGCTCAGATTTGGGGTATCTGCAGTGGAATATTGGCAAGCATTGCGATATTGATTCTTGCTAGTGAGGATTCTGAGCAATCGGAGCCTTCTGAATTTTCCGAATCGCTTCGAGAACGGGTTGGAGCATGAGAACACTAAACCCGATCAGAATGTATGTTAATTTCTGCGTGGTTAGGCTATCTTGAACACTCAAAGTATCGGATTCTCCCGCGATGTTGTATATGGGACTGCCGACCTCTATTTGAGTATAGTTTGTGTAGTACGTTCCAAATTTATTCGGCCACAAAAAGAGCCAAGTACCACCAGAACTAAGCCAATTCACTTTACCAGTACCAGTGAAATTGCCATTGGCAGTTTGCGAAAGGCTAATTCTTTCGAGCTGCGGACTGCTGGACTGAATTGTATTTTGGTCAAACCCATTAGTAAGGCCTACTCCATTATAGTGTTCCAAGAAATTAGAGACATTCGTATGAATAATTGTTACGGTTACTGTTACAACATTATTTACACTGATCGAAGTACCTGTCAAATTCAGTTGAACAAAAATAGCATATGGTGGTGCTCCAACAGAACCAAAATTGTCGAGGTAGATTGCCTCTTCGGAATATGCTCGAATTTGTGGAACGGAAGGAAAAAGAAACAATCCACCAATATCAAGAACCAAAGCGACTATTACGAGAACTACGGCAATATTTCTCTTTCTCCGCGATTCAGCTTCTTCGATTTGCGCTTTGGTATGACCGCTCAAGATTTTTGTTCTTTCGCTTTGAAGTACTCTCCGAGAACCGATCTTATAGTTTCAGGGATACTTTCTAGTTTGCGAGCTTTTCGTTCTTGGTCTAAAGCCTTTACCATTTCATCGCTTATGCTTACCATGATCTTCTGCATTACCATGCTCAGAACACTACCATTAGATACCATACGCAATCTTATTATAGGTATTGGAATATACCATATGGTAGGTAATGGAATACGACGAGCGTAATCGGGAATCCCGATATGAGAGAAATGAGAGGCAAGGAAATTTTCATGGAGAAAGCAAACGAGATAATCCGCCTTTCAGAAGACGAATATTCTGTTCACTCGCAGAGCCACGAGGAAATCTATCAGGTTATCAGAACAGAAAGGGGCTGGAGATGCTCGTGCCCCGATCACGTTTTCAGAGATGAAGTGCAAGCACATCTGGAGCATTGAGTTCTCATTACAAATGAGGCTCGAAGTGGCGAAGGGGCAACAGATGTTTAGGATTGCCCCGATTTCTAAGATTGTATGCCCTCAGTGCAATTCTGACATAATAGTGAAGCATGGACTACTCCACAACAAGTATGGTGATCTTCAGAGATACACTTGCAAGAGATGCAACAAGCGATTCGTTCAGAATCTAGGATTCGAGAAGCTCCACGCAAGCCCTCAAGCCGTTACTTCTGCTATGCAATTGTACTTCACTGGAGAGAGTCTAAGAAACGTTGAGAAATTTCTTAGACTTCAAGGCGTGAACGTAGATCACGTTACGATCTACCGATGGATTCAGAAGTATGTTTCACTGATGCAAGATTATGTAGAAAGACTGCACATCAATTCATCGAACACATGGAGAACCGATGAACTGTATGTCAAAGTCAAGGGAGACATGAAGTATCTGTTCGCGGTAATGGATGATGAAACAAGATTCTGGATTTCCCAGCAGATAGCATACCACAAGGGCACTAGCAACATAAGGCGACTATTCGCAGAGGCAAAGGAGCGAACTGGAAAAGAACCCGCGAAGGTTATCAGCGATGGAGCTCCGAATTACAAATTCGCAATTCAGAGAGAGTACTCGAAGCAAACAAAGCACATAGCGGAAATTACCCTAGATGGAGAGAGACATAACAACAAGATGGAGCGAATGAACGGAGAATTTAGAGACAGAGAGAAAGTCATGCGAGGTCTAAAATCTGTAAAGTCTCCAGCATTTCGGGGCTATCAGATATTCCACAATTTCATAAGAGAGCATGAAGGTTTGAACGGCAAAACCCCAGCAGAAGCAAGCGGTATCAAGATCGAAGGAGAGAACAAATGGAAGACTTTAATCGAAAATGCTTCCATGTCCAGAACTGAAACAGCGAGAATTTTTGGGCTGGTGTCCAAATGATGGAACAGAACCCGGCTCCGCAATCCTTATACACCGATATCGCTTATCCGATATTGGTTATTCGATATGTTTGGATTCCACGCAGTGAGGAGAGGAATGCTGAGACCTTGGGTTCTTTCGATGATTTCCAAGGAACCTAAAAATGGCGCAGAGTTGATGGACGAGATTGAAAGGTCGAGCTGGGGGAGATGGCGGCCCTCACCGGGTTCCGTTTATCCGCTACTCGACGGAATGGCTCAGGACGGACTTATTCGAAGGAGGGAGGACGGAAGGTATGAAATCACTGAAAAGGGAAAGGTTGAATCCGATTGGTCCTTCGGGATGCCCTTCAGGACTGGCCCGCGCGGTGTCGACCAGATGCTCGGAGAAATCAATGGCTACCTTTCGTATTTTGAAGATCTCTCGAGGAGCAGCCCTTCCAAGCTCAAGAGTTACGAAAACTCGCTGAAGGAAATGAGCGAGCGGCTTCGGAAACTATCCGAGCAGTAGTCGACATCTTTTTTTAATTTGTGCTTCGTCGCCTTCCTGATGTCCGCAGTAGAAAGAATAGATGAAGAGATTGCAAATAAGAGCCTGCTGAAGCATCCGTTCTACAAGGCTTGGTCGGAGGGAAAGCTCGAGCTCTCTGAGCTTTCCGGATACTCCAAGGAGTACTTTCAGCTTGTAAAGCGCGTTCCAGTTCTCGTAGAGAATGTTCGCTCTCATACAGATAATCCTGAACTTTATCGCAATATCTCTCAGAACCTCTTGGAAGAAAGCGAGCACATCGCTCCATGGATACGGTTTGCGAAATCTCTTGGAATTTCTGAAGATGAATTGTCCCGATGCAGTGGTTCTGAAGGAACGAATGAAGCTGTCTCGCAGCTTGCATCTCTCACAAATCTTTCCTTCGAGGAAGCTGTTGCCGCCATGTACGCCTACGAAATGGAACTGCCGAAGATAAGCAGGTCGAAAATCGACGGGCTCAAGATGTTCTATGGACTGACCTCTCACGATGCCACCCACTATTTTGAGATACACGAAGTTGCTGACGTGAAACACGCTGAACTCTGGAGAAGCATACTCCGGAAGATTCCTGAGGACAAGATCGAGAAAGTGGTTTCCGCTGCAAGAATATCGCTCGAAGCGCAGAACAGACTTCTGGACTCTGTGATGAATGGGTACTGCAAATAGAAGCACATCACCCCTTGAAAAACTCCACAATACTCTTCCTCGCCGCCGTTGTATTTCTCATTTGGTTTGGCGCTGAGGCTTATCCGGGCAAGGAGATCTGCGTCACTTCGTGCGTGAGCCTTTCCGGGCTCAACTATCCCGAGATTGCAGTTGTTGTCCTGATCCTTCCCGTGCTCCTCGTCATTTTCGGCATAAGACTCCGCGCGGTAGAGAAGAAGCTCGCTTCGCAACAGTCGTCTCAAAAGAACTGAATCAACTCCTTTCAAATGAGAACGAAGATTTCCAAATCATCTCTAATATTAGGCAACTTTCGGCTCGACCTCGACGGTTGTCGAGAATGCGGGTATGTCGTTTTCGAAAGGAGACCTGAATGAAAGACCCGTACCTTAGACCCGAGCTGTAGTTTCGATATTACCTGCCTCCTCCCCTCTCTAGGGGGGTACCATTTGTTTTCCTTGACTTTTCCCAATGAAACAATCTATTCATTACAAGAATTGTATGTCATCGAAATCTTCCGTCAAGACTCTCTTCTTCATCGATCAGGTCTTAGAGTCTTACACCCAAGCTCGGGTACGACTTTAGGGCGGGCAATTCTAGAGGATACTATGGGTTTGAACTAGTGTATATTCATCAGTGAGCTGTTCTCTAGCGTCGCTCGTCCACCTCTTCGATGGTGTGCTTCGAGAGAAGCGACAGTATCCTACATGGCTAACTGCCATCTCATCGAAGCAGAGGGTACCTCTGACGAGACATATTCACTTAAATCTCACTGCGTGGATTCTTGGAGTTCATGGAGCTTCAAGTTGAGCTGATGGTCGAAGCTCCTCACCGATAACAGCAATCTTAACAATGTGGCTCTTGGGGTCGTTACCTTCAAGTTGGCTGCAAAATACCCGAAGACCAAAGGGCTCGCACTTTCTGCATCGTTCGCCGTCCTGCTCGGATTATTTTCCCTGGTAAGTATACCGCTTCCACTTGATCTTGTTCCGATAACTCTCCAAGTGCTCGGCGTGTTCTTGATTCTCTCTCTGCTCGGCCCTCGCTACGGATCTTTGTCGTGCCTGATCTACCTTATGTTCGGCGCGGTTGGACTGCCGGTGTTCCATGGTGGGACATCAGGCGTCTCGATCATGCTCGGACCGACAGGAGGGTACCTTGTGTCGTTTCCGATCGCTGCCCTGGCAGGCGGATTTATCTCACGGAAGGTTGATTCCACGAGAAAGTCAGATCTTCTGAGAGTAGTTGCGAGTTTTGCTGTTGCTCTTGTGATAATCTACTCTCTTGGAGATGTTTGGCTCATGGAATACCTTCATCTCTCTCCACTTCAGGCGATACTTTCAGGAATAGTTCCGTTCATTGGATTCGATGTTGTAAAGGCGATAGTTGTGACTCCGATATCTGTCAGGTTGAGAGCGTCAAGGTTTGATCTTCCTGTGAGAAGTGTCACTAATGCGAGTTCTTCGGTGAAACTATCTTCGGAAAAAGAGCTTGCATAATGCCTACGCGCATTGATTCAGAATCTAGGGAAGGACTGCAGTCTGTCCTTGCTGGATCGAAGTTTTACCGTTTCAAGGACATTCACCTTGTCTTTCTAGAACAAGTTGATTCCACTCAGACCTATATGGCAGACGTACTCAAGAGCGAAAGGGAGGGCGACCTCGTAATCAGTACGATCCAGACAAATGGAAAGGGAAGAGAAGGTAGGTCATGGGTCTCACAGTCGGGCGGTTTATGGATGACGATTACATTGAAACCACCTTCCACTTTTCCGCAGGAAGAAATAGTAAGAATCGGATCTAGGGCAATTACGAAGACATTGACAGGACGTGGTTTGGCATGTACGCTAAAACCTCCCAACGATGTGTACTGCGACGGAAAAAAGATAGCTGGGATACTCGCCGATACCGTGGTCCAAGGCATTAATTGCAGGGTATACCTAGGAGTCGGAATCAATGTTAACAATGATGTCTCACAGGATGTTTCGATCGCAGAAATAGCTACGAGTGTCAGGAATGAGATTGGGAGGCCAGTCGACATCACAGAATTCACTATCTCACTACTCAAGAACCTGGATGGCGAATATTTCTCAGTGATTCAATCTCATGTTTCATGAGATAGAACTCACCACGTTCTCAGAATCAATCTCAACAAAAAATTAGTAAATTGTCGAAGGCTTGACCCATTTTCGTGCCAGATCCTGATTCTTTTTAAGCCCAGGCCAATTTGTAATTCAATTTACACCCGCAATGTCCAACGAAGAAAAGTCAGGCACCAAGACAATGATCACAGCACCCAATGAATCTGTTGCAGAAAGACTCGAAAGAATAACCAATCTCGCAGAGCAGGGTGGGGGTGTAGTCAAGATTGAGGAACAGCACAGGAAAGGCAAGAAGACAGCGAGGGAGAGGTTACGAATGCTTCTCGATCCTGATTCATTTGTCGAAATAGACAAGTTGGTCGTCAGCAGGTCAGAAGATGCTGGATCAAAATACTACAGCGAAGGAGTAGTGACGGGCTACGGTACTGTCGATGGCAGAACCGTTTTTGTATTTGCACATGATTTCACAGTCCAGGGCGGCTCCCTTGGAGAAATGGTAGGAAAGAAGATCAACAAGATCATGGATCTGGCTCTGAAGGCTGGCGCCCCAATCATCGGACTGAACGATTCTGGAGGTGCTAGAATTCAAGAGGGAGTGCAGAGCCTCTCTGCCTACAGCGACATTTTCTTTAGAAACGCCATAGCGTCCGGAGTAGTTCCCCAGATTTCTGCAATCCTCGGGCCCTGCGCTGGTGGCGCAGTGTACTCTCCCACAATGACTGATTTTGTTTTGATGGTTGAAAAGACCAGCAAGATGTTTGTAACGGGGCCTGATATCGTGAAGGAAGCTCTAGGAGAGGAGACGACTTTTGAGGATCTTGGCGGCGCATGGGTTCACGCTACAAAGAGCGGTGTCGCGCATTTCGTCACCTCCTCTGAGGACGAGTGCTTTGATACAATCAGGAAGCTACTTTCGTTCTTACCGGCGAACAATTCGGAAGTCCCACCAAAAGCTGAGACCACTGACAACATTGAGAGAATAGACCCTTCGCTTGATGATGTAGTCCCCCGTGACTCGAACAAGCCCTATGATATGAAACGAGTAGTTACTACGGTACTCGATTACCAGGATTTCTTCGAGGTTCATCCCCACTGGGCGAAGAACATCATAGTGGGCTTTGGAAGGCTCGATGGGGGCACCGTGGGTATAGTCGCAAATCAGCCACTCCACCTTGCAGGCTCACTCGACATTGATTCGTCTAACAAGGCTGCGAGGTTCATCCGATTCTGCGACGCGTTCAACATCCCGATTATTACCTTCGTTGATGTTCCAGGCTACATGCCGGGGATGGAACAGGAAACTGGCGGGCTAATAAGACACGGGTCAAAGCTTCTCTACGCTTATTGCGAAGCTACTGTGCCGAAGATTACAACAGTCGTGAGGAAGGCTTACGGTGGCGCCTACTGTGCAATGGGAAGCAAGAACACCAGAGCCGACCTGAATTTCGCTTGGCCGTCGGCAGAGTTTGCGGTGATGGGACCAGATGGAGCTGCAAAGATTCTGTATCGTAAGGAACTGGATAAGAGTCCAGATGCGGCCACTCGAAAGATGATTGTGAAAGATTATGCTCTAAAACATTCAAATCCGTTTCTTGCCGCGGAAAGAGGTATAATAGACGCCGTGATCAAACCACGAGAAACGAGAAAGGAGCTAATAAGGTCGCTTCGCATGCTTTCCAGCAAGCACGAGAGTAGACCCACAAGAAAGCACGGCAATATTCAGCTCTGATATTCCGAGCACGACGACACTTTCCGGCTAGGTTAAAATCACAAACAAGTAAGCGTTGACCATTGAACGACTTTCACAGAGTGCTCGTTGCAAACAGAGGAGAAATAGCAGTCAGAGTAATTAGGGCGTTGCGTATGATCGGAATGGAATCGGTTGCCGTCTATTCTGACATTGACGCCGGGGCTATGCACGTTTCCATGGCAGATAAGGCATTCAGACTTCCGGGAGTGTCGGCCGTTGAAACATATCTTGATGCCGAAAGAATAGTCGAGATTGCTCGCAGTGCTGGTTGTGATATGATCCATCCGGGCTACGGTCTACTATCGGAGTCTGGTGACTTTTCGAGACTCTGCAATGAAAATGGGATAAAATTCGTAGGACCGAAAGCGGAGACACTTACAATCTGCGGCAACAAGCTCGAGTGCAAGAAATTGGTTGAATCTCATGGTCTGCCTGTTGTCAGTTATTCTCGGGAGCCAATGCGTGATCCGGAGGAGGCATCCAAATTCGCCACTGATGTTGGATTCCCAGTCCTAGTCAAGAGCGCCTTCGGAGGAGGGGGCCGAGGGATCAGAGAGGCAAGAAGCAAAGAGGAGGTCAAGAGAGCCTTCGAGTCTTCGAAACGAGAAGCCGAAGGATCCTTCGGGAGATTTGCTGTTTACGTGGAAAAGAAACTTGTCAACCCGAGACATCTCGAAGTCCAGATAGTCGCAAGTGATGATTCAAAGGATTTTCTGCATGTGGGGGAACGTGAATGCTCAATTCAGAGAAGATACCAGAAACTGGTCGAAATTTCACCATCTCCAGCATTGGATGATATGTCACGAAAGAAACTATGGGAATATGCGACAAGAATAGCAAGATTGGTGAAGTATTCAAATGTGGGAACAATTGAATTTCTTAGGGACGCCGAGGGGAATTTCTATTTTCTCGAAATCAATTCGAGACTCCAAGTTGAGCACCCCGTCACCGAATTCGTCTCTGGAATTGACATGGTCAATACACAGTTTGAAATAGCATGCAACAACAAGATCCCATTCACCCAGAAAGACGTGAAGCTTTCAGGTTGTGCAATAGAATTCAGAATAAATGCCGAAAATCCTTGCA
The DNA here is from genome assembly GCA_021792315.1 of archaeon. The sequence continues at coordinate 18,979 of JAJYUX010000006.1, read as the reverse complement.
CTGAATTCTCTCCCACTACTGGAAAGATCGAGCTCGTTCAAGTTCCACACGGGCCGGGAGTCAGGGTAGACACGGCCTTGCAGGAAGGCCTGACCGTGTCCCCGTATTATGATTCACTTGTTGCCAAACTCATTACTTATGGAAATGATTTCGAACAGGCTAGAAGACGAGCCGTCGTAGCGCTAGATGAATTCTCAATCTTTGGTATTGAAACTACGCTGCCCTTTCACAGGGAATTGGTTAGACATGAACAATTCATTCGTGGCGAAATTGACACCACATTTATCGAAAAAACAGGCATCTTGAAGCGCATAAAGAGAACGGATGAGAATGTGCTGAATGATCATCATTTCATTCTTGCTGCGCTTCTGCTGTCACGCGACCAGTTCTCAGACGGTAAACAAAACAAGAAACCTGAGCGACTAGGTTTCTACGGGAAAGAAGACGGCAAACGAAAAGGAGGTAGGTTTGTAGATGCGATATGAGATCAAGATCGAGAATAGATCCATAGAAGCAGAGATTCTACGCCATGATGGCGACATGTCTGGACAGCAAAATTATCTCGTGACAATTCACCACCAGAAACGTCAGAAACAATCTGAAGTAAAAATATTGGAAAGGCAAGGAAGCAGATTAATTGTCCTAATTGATGACAAAGTGTATTCCGTCATCCAACTAAGGCGTTCTCCCGTCTCAGTAACTTTTGTAGCAAACGGGAAATTGCAGGTCGCCCAGTTGAAGACAAAGTTCGAGGAAGAAGGGCTATCTCTCGCTCCACCAGTACTCGAATATGTTACATCTACGCTCCCTGCCAAAGTTGTCAAGTTGACTGCAAAGCAAGGCGACACAATCAAGCAGGGAGCTGAGTTGATGGTTCTCGAAGCGATGAAGATGGAAGTACAGATACTGGCACCAAAGGATTGCAAGATTAAGGAAATCTTTGTGAAAGAAGGCGAAAATATAGAAAAAGGAAAGAAGATCATCTGGTTGGATTTCTCGTAACGGATGACTTCCTAGATCTCCTGACTATCAATACAACATTCATTTGTTTAATGCTAATATTAAATATGCCGTATGGCATGTATTTTCACGTTGAATTATATCGACCTGCTGATCCTGGGAGGAATCGCAGGATTCACGATATTTCTAGGTCTTCCACTGGCGGTTCTGAATATTAGCGGGAAGAGAAAGGGCTTCCTTAATGCGATCGCAATTGGTATTCTTGTATTCCTAGTCGTTGACGTTTTCAGTCATGCTTGGGATACGACTGGAGCAGCTGCAAGCGATGCTTTTGCAGGTAGTGTGCCTGTCATCAGCGCACTTACAGACTTAGTAGCACTTTTTGGTGGAATCGCCATTGGATTATTGGGGCTAGTGCTGTATGAAGCATCATACATGAAGCAGACAGCCACGGAGAACTTGAGCTTACAACCAGAAGGGAGATCTTCAGTGCAATCATCCGGACCTGTTCTAGGAGCTTCCGCTCGCTTGGTTCCGCAAATACTGCAAGTTGATCCTTACAAGCTTTCCATGATGATTGCGATAGGCATCGGAGCTCACAATTTCAGCGAGGGCCTCGCTATAGGTCAATCCTTTGCATCGGGTGCCATCGGGTTTGCTCTAATTCTCATAGTCGGTTTTGGCGCACACAATGCTACAGAAGGATTCGGAATAGCAGGACCTCTCACAGGACTTGTAGAGAAACCAACCGCTCGTTTCCTTGCAACAGCGGGTCTCGTTGGGGGTGGACCCACATTTCTAGGAACATTGGCAGGCAGTCTGATCGGAGTGTCCGACTTTACATACATATTCTTCCTTAGTATAGCAGGGGGAGCATTGGTCTATGTGTCAATGCTCATGTATGGGACTGCGAGAAGACAGACGTCAAATCGGATCGTGATGACTGGAATCTTTGTCGGGCTTTGTGCTGGCTTCATTACTGATCTCATAGTCACCCTCGGCGGAGCCTGATCAAACTAATAGATTCAACCAGATGGTTGACTCTCAGCTGTTATTGTCCTTTTTCCGCGACTCAAGGATGTCAAGATACCAACGCCGTTTATTATGGCAAGGACGATCAATGTTATCCTAACTCCTGAGACTAAGAGGCTCGGAGGAATCGACTGGAGGGTTGCGCTGCCCGAAGAGGCATTCTCGCGGAGCGTGGTCGACAGAAGGTAAGTCACAAGTGCAAGACTAATCGCCTGTCCAGTATTTCTCATCGTCGCCTGAATTCCAGAGGCAACACCATACTGGGCCTTCTGAACTGCACCTACGAGAGCATTCGTATTTGCCGAACTGAAGAATCCGTAACCGAGGCCGAGGAAGATCAGACGGATGACAATGTCAGCTGGAGTGGAATTGAGGTTGAGTGTTGATAGGCCGATTATTGCCATGCACATCAGTGCAAGCGCAGCAGTCGTCTGGTATCTCGGTTCTACCCTGTCTGATAGGTATCCACCAAACGGCGATGAAATCACCATTAGTACCGGTTGCGCCAGCAGGATCAATCCTGCATAGGCGGGGCTGTATCCAAGTCCAAGCTGCAGATACAACGACATAATGTACGCTATTCCATACGTAGAGGCATAGTTCAGAAAAGTCGTAGTGATGGTAAGTGTAAAATGATGATTCTTCACAAAGAGCTTCAAGTCGAGAAGCGGGTGTTCTGTCCTGGTTTCAAGGAAAACGAAAGCAGCAAGGGTTGCAAGACCGAAAATCAGAATTGGTAGTGCGTAGTCGAAAAGGGTTCCCAGATAACTTATTCCCAAAAGCGAAGCAAAGATAGCGGTACCATAAATGACGGCGCCCCGAACATCGAATCTTTCCAGTTTGCCCATCGGCAGTTCTCCGCGAATTTTCAAGAGGGCGATGAGTAGAACGACGATTCCGATTGGAACATTCACATAGAATATCGATCTCCATCCAAAGAATTGTATTAGAAAGCCACCTAGGGAAGGACCGGCAGATAGTCCAGTGTAGAGAGCGGCGGTTGAGATACCCAGAGCCCGCCCCCTTTCTCCTTGAGGATAGAATGTCGAAAGCAGAGCAATACCATTTCCTGCGAGGAAAGAGCCACCAACCGCCTGAACCATCCTGGTGATTATCAGCACGTCTACAGAAGGGGCAAGACCGCAGAGAGCTGATGCTATCGTGAAGATTACGATGCCCCAGACATATGTATTCTTTCTACCTCTGATATCTGCCAGTCTGCCAGTAACAAGGTTGAGCGTTGCAACGACAATCAGATAGCCAGTGATTATCCAGCTGAGCGTTGAGATGCTCCCTCCTAACTCCACGCCTATTGATTTTATGGCTAGATTCACAACGGAGCCGTCAAACGGCACCATGAACTGACCGAATATGGAGAGTATCAGTACCCATCGTCTAACGGATGCCATTGTCACGGCGTTCTTGTTACGTTCGTTTTCTTTTATTTCGACCATGAAATATGCCCTAATTATCTAAGATTTCCTACTTTCTTCCATGGATTCTTCCATTTGGTATGGTCTTCAATGTTTCGATCTACTATCGATTGTGCATTACTCTAAACCCACTTCAATCTTGCGCGAAACCATAGATGGTAGAACAATAATGAAATGTACTAGTACCAATGAAATCTTGGTGTTTCTCAAGAATTTCTCACGAAGAACTACATGAAAAGACTAACAGGACATAATGTATATCACAATGCTTCAAGATTATTGTAACGTGAATAGAATGAAGACCTTTGAGCGCACAAACCTGACTCAGCGCCAATGGGAGGTCATTCGATACAGAACTCAAGGCCTCACGCAGGCTGATATTGCTGAAAAGTTGGAAACTACTCGGGAAAACGTGAATGAGATAGAACATCACGCACGTTTGAATATTGAAGCGGCAAAAGCCACTATGGCAGCTCTTCAAGAACTGAATGCGAACGGCGAGGTGCTAGTAGCAAGGGGGATGTCAATCTTTGAGGCAGTCTCACTGGTAATGCTGAGGGCAGACATTCTAGGTGTCAGACTCATGATCTCGGGCGACGATTTGCTTGCAACTATGCGGTCGAAGTGGAGGAATAGAATAAGTGGTCATCACCTGACTTCCGTGTGTAGAGCTAGAATAGGAAATGACGGCTCGCTCTCGTTCTCGAAAGACAAGTAGCAAAAGGTGCTCGTTTCAAGATCGCTCAATGCGGCACACACCCGTGAATAGTAGTGACACAAGTTCACAAGTAACATTTAGCCTGACTGAGTTTCTTCCATTACCGGAGCAATCTTATTTGAGCATCAATTACTGCAGGTCACCGAGATTGACGAGGTCACAGTGTAGACACGAGACTGAGTGAAGAGTACGCGAGCGCGAACTAAAAATAAATGAAAAGGACGGTCAAATAAAAGAGTACAGAAAAAAGTGAAACGGCGAGCAGTTTTGGCTCCTATTTACTTATCATCTTTCTTTGCAGAATCTTTCACCTTATCGATGCCTTTCTTTCCAAGATCGACGCCCTTTTCCCCGACATCCTTTCCAACTTCCAGACCCTTCTTTGCGACGTTCTCCGATTTCTCCTTCACCTTGTTAAGCAACCCCATGAGTTTCTTCGCTCTTGAGTCAAAATGAACGAACATTTAGTTAAGAATATCCTTTTGCACAGACGTTATTCGTCTTCCTCATCACTTTATTTCACTCTCTTATTGTCTCCAGCTTCCACTTACTCTATTGCTCATACTCTCTCGTAACTAAACACTCACGCTAAAGTTTTGAAAGTGGATTGATCCAAATTTTTCATTGCGAGTCACCCAACGCAGTATATCTTGGTCGCAAAATGTTTAGAAGCGCGCTAGTCCAACAATCGTGAAAGATAGGAAGTCGCATGAACCGAAGAAGTACTCGTTACATTGTCGTAGCAATCATAATTGTAATTGTGGCCGCGGCGGGAGTGGCTCTGTTCTACATTGCCACTGGATCCACTGGGACTCTGTCCTTGCAGGTAAAAGACGCATCGTCTAACGTGTCAAACCTCTATGTGACCATATCCAACATTGAACTCCAAGGAAGCGGCAACTCAACCACTTCGTTCAAGACAGGATCGGTAACTTTTGACCTGCTCGCGCTAGTAAATGTGTCAAAGATATTAGGGAATGATAGCGTCCCAGCGGGTAACTACACGATGATACGATTCACGATCACTTCGGCAGTCGCGACGGTTTCCGGTGTTAACGAGTCTCTGACGGTGCCGAGCGGTCAGATCAAAGTTCCGACCCAGTTCCAGATTTCGTCGAGCAAGACAACGACCATTGTGCTCGAGATAAATCCTGGCCAGATAAACATCAGCGTAAGCAGGAACCTTAGACCCGTGGTAACACCATACGTTAATGGACCAAGCTAGAAGACCTAGGAGGGATAAGAGCATGAGTGAAGGGGAGTCGATATCGGCTCGGATGCTCATCTCGATCATGTAGGGATTCTGCGACGCCGGGCCGGGGAGGCCTCACTGAAGTTCAAAGACTCACCGACTTCTCTGCCAATACGATTGTCGAGGGGATGCGTGAAGTGAGGAAAGGGCTCCCGGCAAAGGTCCCTGACAAGCTCAGACGATCAGACGTAGGACTCAAGCCGGTGGAAGAGGTTGATCCATAGTTGCTCGGGGCGTTAGGGCAGCTTGTAGAAGAAAATATCGTCGGGAGTCCTGCGAAATTGCTATTGTGAACATACAAATCGACTTGGACACTTGCAACTGAATTAGCTCGACAGGGTCATTATGCCAGTCCAAGAGCTGTAGAGCGTCTGTTGGAAGAGAAGATGGACTACTCTTTGCAGGTAAACGCGAAGAGAAAGGAAGGCCGCTCACCGTCGGAGCGTGACTCCAAGTTCCGCTACATCAATGGACACGTTGCCATTCCCTAACTTTTCATCAACATCGGTTATTAACACATCCACAGCCGGCCAGTTGTAAGCACCGCGATTAGTTATGTCAACCAGTTTTCTTGTTGGAACGTCCCTAAATAGGGATCTGTTTCTTACTTTCTCCGTACCTTCCCAGTGCCGTCTTTTGCGGTGACATTCTTATCTTCATCACTTCGCCGCCACGCCCTCTTTCTCCAGCAAAAGTACGGCTCTCCACTGCCGAACTAGACAGCAGTTCCTTCAAAACTGGGCCGACCGAGTATCTGTTATTCCCGTAGAGCGAGTATTTCGAAAGTTTTGCCATTTCTTTGAGTTCGCTCAGACTTCTCCAGCCGCATCTTTCGGTTTCGAATTTGTCTATCATGAAATCCTGGAGAAATTCTGTTACAAGGTTTTCAAAAGCAATCCGCGCTTCCTTACTTTCAAACTTGGGGCGTTCATCAATAACAAGAAGACCCTGCTCCTCGATTCCTTCTCTTATTGCTGAAATCCTCTCGAGGCCACTTTTTGCTCCCAGTTTGAAAAAAACATCGTGAGCAGAATCAAACAAGTTCATAGCCGCCATCACTTTGCCCCGCTTGATGTTTGCCATTCCAAACATGTACTCTGTCCTCGCGAGCTCGTAGGGCCAGCCGAGATTTTGGAAAACCTCCACGCTCTTCTCGAACAGCGAGAAAGCTTTTTCGTTTTCCCTTCGGTGCTGAGCTACCAAGGCTTCAGATCTGTAAAGATATCCAAGAGTCCAGGGTTTGTTGATTGCCTTTGAGGATTCTTCGAGGTCTGCCAAGATTGAATCCAAAAGATCTTCAGAACATTTGGTTGGCGCTATCAGGTGGAATTCTATCGCTTGAGCAAGCAGTTGAATATGTGGGACTCCGTTGACAACTGTAAGCCCGCGCTGCCTTGAGAGCCTTTCCCCTTCCTTCAGATATTGTTCGGCTTTGTCAAAATCACTCTTTTCGATGTTCAGTCTGGACAACGCGATATACAGCGGAACGTCCAACTGCAAGATTCCAAAGCCTCTTGTCACTTCCCGAACGTGTTCCAAGTACTCCTCCGCCTTTTCCAATTCTCCTTGATGAAGCAATATCTGACCCATCGCAGATTCTGCGATTAGACAGAAGAGAGAAGATCTCGAAAACCTGCGAACAGATTCTAGTGATTCCTCGGCTAGTTGCCTTGCTTTGGTCCATTCGCCAAGCGGGAGATAAACTGCACAGGCAAGCTCAACTTTGTGAAACAGGTTCACCATGAAGTTACCTCGTGAAGCGGTAAAGTTCAAACCATCAAGGTAAAGATCTAGTGATTTTTGCGATGGCCCGTAGGTGTAGCAATGGGCACTAGCTCTGTGGAAGTAGTTGTAAGACGCTTCCCACATGAGGTTGTGCTCCTGCGAGATCTTTATGCCTCTGTTGCACGAGGCTATTGATGCTTCGATCTCACCTACACTATCTGTTCCTATGTCGTAACTGCAAATCATAGCGAGGACGTCATAGGCACCAGATTCCGCGGCAAGTTTTCCTGCAAGGGCCGCTTTTTCCATCACCTTCTTCCGGTCAGACCTCCATATGTCCGAAGTTAGAGAATACGCAGTTATCCTTGCAAGTTCCGCGCTCGATGCCGTACCGCTCTCATTTGCAAGGCTGACCGCTTTTTCCAACGACTTGTCACTTTTGTCAAGCTCGTACATTATGAGATGGTATGCCATGCCTAATTTCACATAAACATCAGCAGCTTTCAGTTTCTCGTCGCAAGATTCGTAAAGATATGCTGACTTTGTCCAGCAATCAAAAGTTCGTTCGTATTCCGTGAGAAACTGGGATTCGTCACCCATGCGTTTCAAAAGGTCTGCTCTGAGGAGTTTTGATTCTTTTGTGTTTGCTGAAGAGGTTTCACTTAGTCTTAGGGCAGAGTTATAGTAATCATAAGAGTTAGAGTGTGCATAGAGTTCGGACGCCCTCTTTCCTGCCTGTATGAAATATTCTTGAGCTTTAGCTAGGCTGCCCCCTTTGAGAAAGTGATAAGCGAGCTCGCCCATGCGTGTCTTGTTCAAGTTCTCCTTCTGTGCTAGCTGTTGTTCCAAAACGTTTGCAATTGTGAGGTGGTAGTTTTGCTTTTCAATGTCGCTCAACTGAGAATACAAGACCTCGCGAACAAATTCATCTGAAAACGAATAGCCCGGAGATTCTAATACAAAGTCAGTCTTGATTAGAAGTCCTGATCTTACGCACCAATTGAGCGAATCTTCGAGCCTCGAAATACCCAGCGGATGTTGTTTCATGACTCTCGTAAGGGTTTCAAGACCAAACTGCTCCCCAATCACGGACGCAATGCGAAGCGAAACCAACGCAGCCTGATCAAGTTGCTCTAGTCTCTGTTCAATTACACTTCGAACCGTTTCAGGAAGTTTCGAATCATTCACTTCTTCGGCGATTGCCCAATTCCCATCTTTGTTTTTGAAAATCGATTTTCTCTCGATCAATGATCTGAGTACTTCTGACACGAAGAGCGGATTCCCACCGGAACGATTGTAGAGAGTTCGCCTAAAATCTTTGAAACTTGGATGTTGATCGGGTCCGAAGAGCTTGTCGACTAGTTCAGTTGTATATTCTTGTGTAAGGCGAGATAGATGAATTTTCCTGAATTTTGGATGCGTGTAGGCACTCTCGAGGAACATAGAAACTGCAGGATTAGTCTTTTCCCGAAGATCTGTGTCTCGGTAGACGCAGATCAAAAATATGCGTGCATTCAAGTTGTTTGCTATGAGAAGATTAATGACATTGAGGGACGCCGGATCGCACCATTGAATGTCGTCCAATATCAATAGCAGAGGTGAATCTTCAGCTAGTTTGGAGAAGAGCTGAGTTAGGGCAAGAAGAAATTGCATTTCTTTGAGTTGAGTATCCTGGGGATTACTCGCAAAGTTCGAATCATCAGTTTCTTTTGTATGTGGTGTCTCAACTGAACCGTTGATACTTTCTGAGAGCTCCGGGACGAGTTTTATTATTTGATTGAGATTGCTGCCGCAAACTTTGAAGAACAGCTGTGCGGGGGCGTGTTGGGAGAAATGATTGATGAACTGGATCCAAGGTGAGTAGAGCGGCGATTTAGAATCACTAGAGCATCTCGAGTGCAGGCATCTGAATCCCAACTTCTCCGCTCGGCTCAAGAACTCAAATGCAAGTCGTGTCTTTCCTACTCCAGCTTCGCCAGAAAGAAGAACGAATCTACCATCTTCGGTTGAGACCTTCGACATCAAATCAGCTAATGCTTCGAGCTCTTCCTTTCTACCGATGAATGGGAGTTTTTCGAATCCATCGGGAAGCTGGGATTCAAGGGCGTACCTATTTTCTGCTATTGGACATCACCAGAAGGAACAATTGGCAAAGGACTTGTACAGAAATGCCAAAAAGCGACCGCAACCTTAATGTTTCCGTTCTCATCTAGAATTTGCGTCATTAGGACCTACACGCCATCTGCATTTTATGTAAAATATTCAAAATATCTATCACAATATTATAAGATTTACAAGGAAAGAAGCAACCTTAACCAGCACGGCTGATTCCCTTTCGCGTCCTTCTTTTCCTCATGAAGGATTCGGAAAAATCCACTAATAATTTTCCGCATTGCGTCTCATTGATAATATGTTTCCAAGACGTAGGACTGTACTAGTAATAACCGTCAGCTTGCTCGCTGGAATGATTCTAACTTCTGGATTCTTCATTTTCCTTTCGAACTCGGCACAATCAGATGGAACTACAGAAGGATTGAATGTCATGGGGCACGTTTACTTGAAGGCGTATCATTCAGATGGGTCTGTATTTTATTCCGCCAGTGGTCATAATGACATCTCGCTAGTTGGAGCGAACAATTTGATTGCATGCTTCACTGGTTTGGGACAAGTAGCGAATACGTTGGCACCTTCTCTGCCCGGAAAGGACGGTACTTGCTCATCATTTGAATCGGGCAACGGCTATCCTCCGAATCCATTCATCTCTGGTCTTTGGATCGACAACGCTGCGTACACCGAACAAGGCAACATCGTGTATTCAGGATCTCCGATTGGGACTCTGCCACCGTCATTGATTTCGCAGTGCGGTGCTGCGTGCACTGGTATTGGAGCTTCAGTCGTACTCACACAAGACTTGGCTGGCCAACATGGTTGTCCAAGCTCTGCTTCTGGAGGAGGATGCCTTGGATGGAATGTCACAGGCGTAATAAATCCAGGCCAAGAGTGCAGTTCACTCAAAATCGTCTATTCATGTCCTTCTAACATGTTTCCTTACGAGGTGCAGTCTGCGGGCGCTGGGTATTGGAGTCCTCTTACTCAGGGCTTAAATGGTTTCGAGGACACGGCCATTCAATTCGATGCAATAAATCTTTGCGCGAGTGGCTGTCAAGCACAGCCTGTGACGCTGAATGCAGGAGACAGTCTACAAATAACGATTGCGTTCGTCGTGACAACTTGACCTGAATGGGACACAGCCCCATTCGAAGAAATACCTCGTAGGTAGAAGATGATGGAGATAAAGAGGACTAAAACAATCAGAGAAAGTATCGGCGCAGCATAGACAGTCACATGAATCGCGGGGCTTCTGGTTGAGTTCATAAAAATAGGCTCTATAGAAATGAAGCAGTTTGCTCTAAGTACAATTTCACTTTGCGTAGTTTCTATTCTCGTTGTCTCCAGCCTCGCTGCTCCAATGGTGACCAATTCTGCGAACCAACCATTGAGAATAATGAATCAACACCCCTTGACGACTACAATTTCGACTCCGGGTGCAGCAAACGCGATATCATCAAGTAGCGAAAGGAAACTTCTCTACTCGGGTAGTTACTGGTGGTCGTTCTGGACAGATTCCAGTGGCATCTACTACTCTTCCTCATCGGATGGAGTAACATGGTCGGCTACCGCGCTTCTTGGTTCATCCACTCTTTCTTTGGGCTCGCAATTCAGCGTTTGGCTAGCCGGAACAAACACATTGTATTATGTCATAGCGAGCGGGGGAAATAACGCCACGTTTGCAATAGGTCAAGGAACACTGAACGGGGCGGGCTCAGGTTCGCCAGGTACGATATCTGGAGTCTCCGAGACACACGTACCCACTAGTTATACCTCGGGATCGCATTCATCAATAATAACAGACTCTTCGGGAAACGTCTGGGTTGCAGTACCCTCATCACAGTCGCCGAATGAGTATGTCGAAGTCTGGGAGTGCACTTCATCGTGCACGACTGCATCGTCGTGGAGTCAAAAAGACATCATAACGGGGCCAACGTGGATTTCATCGCCAGGCGCACTGGACACCCTTGTCCCATATGGTACCGGTGTAGGTCTGGTCTATTCATTCGACCCTCAGGCCTTGCCAGGATACGTAGATTTGGTAACGATAACAGGTGGAGTTGCTTCAACTCCAGTACAGGTTCCAGAGCATTTCGCGAGCTTTTCTGCGACATCGATCGGAAGCTCAATCTACGTCGCGGGGAGCGACGTTGACAACACTCTATTTGAGGCAAACGTGACCTTTTTCAGTTTCAGCTCTGGGCACGCCTCGGCTCTAACAAACTTCACAACCAGTTCTTCCACCTGTTGCGCTTTTCCCACAACGATTTCTGAATCGAATGGAAATACCCTCGTGGTATTTTACGCGAAGAGTTTTGATCTCTATTATGTCACTAGCACCAATGGTGGCTCTTCGTGGTCAACTCCACAGATTCTTGCAACCGTGGTAACCTCTCTCGAAGACATTTCTGCGGAGTTTTCTTCAACTTCAGGTACTATCGGCGTCTCATACTTGGATTACGAAGGAGGCTCTCCTGCACAGTTTCTTGATTTTGCTTCCGTTACACCAGGAACATCCACGACAAGTACAGCTACCACTACGACCACCACTACAACAAGCTCCTCAACTTCTGCATTTTCAACCGACCAGGCCGCGAGTCTTGTTATAGGACAGCCGAATTTCGGATCAAGTGCTTGTTTGTACACCCCACCAACAGCCACTTCGTTCTGTACTCCGTATGGCGTTGCCATTGATTCTTCTGGTAACCTGTGGGTGGCTGACGAAGGGAACAGCCGAGTACTCGAGTTCGCCTCGTCTTCGTTGAATGCTAACGGTCCAACGGCCTCACTCGAAGTTGGCTCTCCTGGTTTAACAGGAGGTAACTGCCCATATCCAACCTCATACCCCTCAACCACTTCTCCCGGAATTTGCTTGGGAGATATTCGTGAGATTGCATTTGATTCTTCTGGAAATTTGTATGTCGCTGATCATAGCAACGGAATAATTGTCTTCAAGCCTCCTTTCTCAACTGCCATGGATGGTAACATGGCCATTGGACGAACAGCATGCACGTCGAATCAAAGTTCGATATGCCAGCCAGATGGCATGGCGTTCGATTCAAGGGGTGACCTCTGGGTGGCTGATGGTGGGCTAAATAGGGTTCTAGAATTTTCACCGCCATTTTCACCTGGAGAGCTTGCGTCAATCGTGATCGGGCAGCCAGACTTTACAACCAGAACCTCGACCGGCGCGTGCAACCCAGCTACTTCGCTGTCATTACTCTGCGAACCGAAAGGTGTCGCATTTGATCCTAGTGGTAATCTCTGGGTTTCGGATTATGGAGGTGATAGGGTGCTTGAATTCAAAGCTCCATTCACAAGCGGGATGAGCGCTTCTCTCGTTGTTGGCACTGGTTGTCCCGTTGCCCCGCCTTACAGTGCAAGCGCAACCACTCTATGCGCTCCGAGAGGCATTGCTTTCGACTCTTCTGGAAACCTCTGGGTCGCAGATACGGGAGAGTACCGAGTGCTTGAATTCGCTCCTCCCTTCACATCTGGAGCGACGCTTGTATTGGGTCAAACCAGTCTCACAACGAGTAGTTTAGGATCAGCATCACAAACTTCCTTTGAACCCGAAGATTTGTCTTTTGATTCAAACGGAAACATCTGGGTTTCAGACAACGCGTATAACAGGGTACTCGAATTCCTGAATTCGCATTCATCTACGACAACATCGACCACATCAACAAGCTCGACTACGAAGACTTCGGTATCCACCTCAGCCTCGAGCTCGACGACTTTTACAACCATTACATCAACGACATCTACGTATACACCTCCACCGATCGCCCACGTTTCCATAACTTTGAATCCTGACATCACGAGCAATTCAATAGGCGGGAACAACTATTTCCTCGTGAGCTACAACGACGGAGCTCAAGAATTCCTTCCTCAACAAGGCGGTACGTCACAGTTTGAGGCGGCAATAGGAACGCAGGTTACAATTGCAGCAGCGTCTTCCTCTTCGAATTCAAAAGAAGAATGGTGTCTGCAAGGGAGCTACACCGGAAGCTGCAACCCGATTGCGTTTACTGTCAGCGCATCTGGTGACGCTTTCACCTACACTTACTTTGACGTGCTCTCACAGAGTGTGAGCTACGCAATTCACGGAGGGGGAAATCCCGTAGCTCCATCTATGACATTCATTACGCTACCTTCTGCAGCCAATCCAAACGATGATTATGGCCTTGCTACGGTAACACTGTCAACTACTCCGCAAACTGTTTGGGCGCTGCGAACATTCGCAGCCGCGCAAACAGTCCAGCTAAGCAACTTTGGAACAATCAATACATCGCCACCTGCTGCAAACGAGCAGTGGTCTGCAGGGTTTGGAATGTGTTGCGCAATCTTGGGACCCGATGTTATTCCGAATCCAATCGTGTTCTACAATCAATATCTGCAGCAGGTTTCATTTAGCGTAACCGGAAAGAGTGGATATTCCACACCTATTCTTTCGTACATATCTGGAGGTGCTAGTCAAAAACTCGCACTGAGCACTACCCCCTTCTCGCTGTACATTGATGAAGGGTCAAGTTGGTCTGCAACTAACCCACTTCTTGGTTCGACTCCTACATATTCTTGGAAGGCGACTACGGCATCGGGGGCAATATCAGGACTGGGCGTGATAGACCCTGCTTACTCCGGGTCTTTCATTTTGCAATTGACGGAGAATAGCGGCATTTCCGATTTTACACACCTATTGCCTGAAATTCAGTACAAGTTATCTCTGGTTGAAACTAGCGGATTAACAGATACTGTTTCAGCTGTCCATAGTTTCCAACGTAACCTTGCATTATCTGAGAGCATCGGATTATCTGACTTCGTTAACACGATTCACGGCATTCAATACAAGCTCAGCTTGACAGAGAATACTATGGTCTCTGACATTTATCATTCACTACCGCCAACATTGATCCAACTTATCGAGAATGCTGGAATTCAGGATAACCAGAATAGCAACAAATTAGTTTCCGTAACGCCATTTGCAGGAAAAATCTCATTCATAGTCCATTCGCCGGTCAACATTCTCGTATCCGATTCACTGGGAAGACAAGCTGGATTCAGCGCAAACGCAAGCATCGTCAACACGATTCCCGGGGCGCAGGTGATTCCGAAGAACGGCACGCAACTTGAGACCATAATAGTTCCCGACCCAATCACGGGGAATTATGAGGTTCAGGTCTTCCCAGTTGGTGGAGGTGGAGCATACACAGTCGAGTCCCAAGTTACAAACGCAAACGGAACCGTCGTAACAGACACTCAGCAAACTGGGACCGTGACCGTGGGCACACAATACTTGGGGGTAACTCTTTCTCCCAATGGCCATATTTCAGAAAGTGTTCCGTCTACGACGCCGCCGTTCCAGAATAAACCTAGTTACACGAGCTTGTTCGTGTGGTTAGCAATAGCAGTTGTGCTGGCAGTAGCTGTAGGCAGTGGATTGTTTGTTCTGCGCAGACGAATGAAACGATGACTCAACATCATAAGTCCCCATCCGATTTTGATGACATCATAGTTTCCGACAACTAAAGTTTCGTCAGTCCAGTAGCCGAACCGGTCAAGAATCTTGCTAATTCAAGTCCGAGGTATCGCTCTGCTTGCAAGTCCGCTGCTTATCCGAAAAAGTAATTATGCGTATTATTTGCATACATTACGCAAGTCACTACACATTCTAACGCATATAAGACAAATAGTGTGCGTATTTCAGGCTGTTTATGTACCGATTCTAGAAAACTGGCCCCTAATGCAACATTTAGAATCGTCTAGAGAATTTGAAACCAAGTCGGCTCAAGATATTGTCAGATGGACGGCGGAAAGATTTGGAAGCAAGGCGGCGCTGGCATCAAGTTTCGGAGCTGAAGACATGGTACTCACGGATATGATCAGCAAGGCAGAACCAAAGATCACGATATTCACACTTGACACAGGCAGGCTACCTGAAGAAACGTACAAGCTGATGGACGAGACTAGAAGAAGGTACAATATGGCTATTCAAGTGTATTTTCCTGATACAAAAAAGACAGAAGAGATGGTTACAAAACACGGTTTGAATTTATTTTACGACTCCGTAGAGAATAGGAAGATATGTTGTGGAATAAGAAAGGTTGAGTCACTAAATCGTGCTCTCAATGACAAGAATGCATGGCTTACCGGGTTACGGAGAGATCAAACTTTTACCCGTACTGATACAGAAAAGATTGCCGTTGATACAGATCACAATGGTATTCTGAAGATAAGCCCACTTGCGGATTGGAATCCAAGACAAATTTGGGACTACATCAGAGAAAATAACGTTCCATACAATGAGCTACACGACAAAGGATATCCAAGTATAGGTTGCGAACCATGCACCCGTGCCGTGAAGGAGGGTGAAGCTATTAGATCCGGTCGGTGGTGGTGGGAAGAGGGCGCTAAAGAGTGCGGCCTTCACCACAAGCACTAAGCGATTCTTCGAAGGTTCAAATTTTGGTCTCCGCTCCTCATGGTAGACGACTCGTTGAGTTATCAAACACTGACCTAACCGAGGAAGGAAGGAACGAAATCCTCGAAAATACGATCCTAAAAGTGCCGACGGACATTAGGGCTACTTTGCATAACCTCTCGAACGGAGTCTTGAGTCCGCTTTCAAGTTTCATGAATCAAGAAGATTACCTTTCCGTACTTAATAGCATGAGACTTGCAAATGGGATTCCTTGGACAATTCCACTAATCCTACGTGCCCCAGAAAATTTCGCCGCACGTGGAAGCGAAGAAATTACTCTAGTCGACGAAACCAACGCAGATCCTCTCGGCATACTTGAGTTTGAAGACTCCTACAGAATCGAGAACAAGGAATTTGCGGCGAAAGTCTACGGCACAACTGATGTGGCGCACCCAGGTGTCGCAAGAGCGTACCGATCATCGGAGAAGGTGGTTGCAGGAAAAGTCAAGAAGGTCTTTGAACAAAAGCATCCAGGTTTTGACGATTACGCTCTAACTCCAAAGGAAACTAGAGCACTTTTTGATGAACGTAATTGGGAAAGGATACTCGCCTTTCAAACGCGTAACGCCCCGCATATCGGGCATGAGTATGTGCAGAAAACAGGTCTGGCGCTTGCAGATGGCATCTTCATCAATCCTGTGATAGGAAAGAAGAAAGCAGGTGATTTCAAAGACGAGGTTATCCTTTCGACATATCGGGCGTTAGTCAGCGGTTACTATCCTAAAGACTCGGTCGTTCTAGGGATTCTATACTATGAGATGCAGTACGCCGGGCCGAAAGAAGCAATAATGCACGCTATCATGCGAAAGAACTTTGGATGTACCCACATTGCGATCGGGCGTGACCACGCGGGAGTGGGAAGCTATTATGGCCCTTACGCTGCGCACGATATCTTTAGAGAATTTCCAGATTTGGGCATCGAAGCTTTACTATTGCGCGAGTTCTACTACTGCAAAAAATGCGAAGGAATTGCAAACGAGAAGATATGCCCCCATTCTGAAACTGAGAGATTAAATTTCAGCGGAACGAAGCTTCGGAAAATGTTCCTGTCGGGCGAAGTACCTCCGAAGGAATTCATGCGGCCTGAAGTATCCAACGTAATTCGAGGGTTCGATAGCCCATTTGTGGAAGATGAACCACTCGCTGTAGTTCCTCCAAGGACCTCGGCGAGTTCAGTAGCTTCTGAGTTAAAGCGAACGAAATAGAATGTCAACAATCGGAAGAAAAGTTCGACTAATTTTGCGGAGGCTAGACGACAAGCTTGATGACCTCCTTAGATCTCCGGACGATTGCGTAATCTTGTAGAGCTGGTTCTTTCGTGCTCGGAAACTGATTAATAGACATCATCTTTCCCGAATTTCGGGAAAGCTCTGGTGAAGGAAAGCGAATCTAGATCAGGCGGACTGCTCGGCGCTCGAACTGTCGAATCATCTCATCAGAAGAGAGAAGGCGGCACCACCTTCCTCAAACTCATTTCGAATCCCACCAACGCGCGGATCTTGAGCATTCTGAGAGGCGGATCGCACCACACAAGACAGATTGCCAAACTAGTTGGACTGGGCGAGTCCCACGTGTCGGAGAGGTTGAGGAAACTCGAAAATGTTGGATTGGTAGTCGCGGGTCGAGAGAGAGTCAAGATCAGCGACAAGCAAATCAACGTAAGGCAATACTCGCTGAATTTTGACTCTGTGAGCATGGTCATCGAACCGGAAGGATTCAAGATCAGGCTGAAAGGATCGCCGACGGGCAACAATGAATTTGCTTTCCCGACTGATTCGAGAGAGCTCGATCTCTTTGTAGGACGGAAGAGAGAACTTGAGAATCTCCGAAGGAAATCCAGCGGACTCACAGTTGTGTGGGGTCTGCCAGGGATCGGGAAGACGAGCCTCGTAGAAAAGTATGTTGCGCAGGGCAGTAAGAAAAAGAGAAGACCAGTCTTCTGGCATGAACTGAGCGAGGTGGACAGTCTTTACACCATTCTGTCCGGGCTGTCCATCTTTCTAAACAGGTCGTGCAAGATGGGCGAGCTACTGGAGCTTCTTGAATCGGGAATCAAAGACGAAAACGCGCTCACCCAATGTGCGATTGAGCAACTGGGCAAAGCTCATGCTTCTCCCACGATGATATTTGACGACTATCACCTCTGCAAAGATCCTACTGTCGCCTCGCTATTTCTTGCCGAGTTGTGCAGGAAGAGGACAGGCGCACGCGTGATTCTAATTTCTAGATTCGAGCCTAGCGTTGTGCTTCCCCGCGGATCCCCGCAATATGACGAACTAGAACTTGCTGGTCTCAAACAAAAAGAAGTCGATGATATTTTCAAACGTCTAGGCGTAACAGACAACGAGCTGAAAGAGAAGTTATCGCGCGCTGCAAGAAATCTCGCGGGTCATCCTCTTTCCGTGAAAATCCTCTGCAGTTCGAGGTTGCGTGATGACGAAGCTGCTACGGATCCTCTCGAGTACATCAGGAGTCGCGTTCTGGAAACGCTCACAAAGGAAGAGCGCCACCTCCTCTTCAGTACTTGTGTTTTCAGGGAACCAATCACGGTGAGAGCAGTAGAAGCAATGATGAGACCTTTTGTGGGAAGATGGAGGAGCGGCATCTATTCGGCCGTCTGGCAGCTCGAAAGCAGAGGAATTGTCAGGCGAATCGGAAAGGGCAGCATTTCACGTGTGGAGAAAGAAACATTCGATTTCCACGGTCTCATCAAAGAGGCGGCGTACGAATCAATTGGGGAAAAGAAGAGGAAGTCCCTTCACAAACAAGCTGCTCGGTACTACCTGACAAGAGAGCCAGAATTGGAAAGCGTGCAAGCGAGGCACCTACTCGAAGCATTGCATCATTGCATGATGGGCGAGGACGAGGATTCAGCTGTCCGGATACTTCAAGCGCGCAAATCGTTTGTCAACGAAGGCTACTTTTACCCCTGTCTGAGTCTGCTCGATTCAGTACTTCAATCCACATCAGAGACTACTTCCGGGAAATCCGCGAGACTGCGCGGATGGGCTCTGGCTACAAAGGCAATGATGCTCGTCACTGTCGGAACCAATCTTCCCGAGGTGATGGATATGGCTGAAGAAGTGGAAAGGTTGGGGCAGAAAGTGAATGATCGGAAGCTCATTACCAGAAGCTATCTGGTGAGAGGATGGGCAGAGACTACAAGCGGTCGCTTGGACGAAGCGGAAATCTCATGCCTGAAGGGACTAGAATTTGCGAAGAGCGCACATGATCTAATCGGGCGTGCAAAATTGCTTGACGTTGTTGCT
>JAJYUX010000005.1:28701-37032 GCA_021792315.1 archaeon | reverse complement strand
CTCATTCTTTTGGTTCCGGGTCTCATATTTCAAGCGTCTAGGAAGACACGAAAGAAATTACTAGCGCGTAACTTGGTTTACCTCGGACTATCGTCTTTCACAGTCGGTGTTCTATTTCTCGCCTTCACAATCTACCAGAATGAAGCTAGAGTTGACCCGGAGGGCGTCCTTTACTTCCTGTTATCGATCATGTTTTCATCTGCGGCGCTGACTTTCAACAGAGCCTCGGTCTATGCTGGGTTCGTGGATAGGCCTAGTAGTCAGGGCGCTTTGATGAATACAAGCCATTTCTCAAAACTTCTGAAGAAGGACCATGAGGGAATTGTAGGAAGCCAGTTTCTTGTTGAAGTGGACGTGAACGCCATGTACGAGAAGACTGTGACCGATTTTTGTCTAGAGTTCTTGTCTTTTAACGACGGCGTGCTTGTGGTCACACCAAGATCGAGCGTGCTTCATAAGGCACTGGAGGAGTACAAAGACATTCGCTTCTGCCTCTTCTCAGGCAGTGTTTCAAGGCCCACGCCGGTCGAAGACGGGGGTGGTCAAATATTAATCCCACAGGATAGTTTGACCGACATCGTGGACGTACTTGAGACAATTTGGAAGCAATCCAAGGAGGATAGACGGCCAGCGCTTGTCTTAGATAACCTGTCGGACAGAGTTATTTCTGTGGGACTTGAACGGACCTACAAGTACCTGAAGGAGATGCTTTCGATACTCGGCGAACATAAGACAACATGTTTCTTCCTGATTCATACCGGCACCCTGGAAACTAAGGGTCTGAGTTTATTGAGGAGTCTCTTCGGAAGCATTCTCGTAGTGACAGGAGAAAAACTGACAATACTCAAGGAGTAAGAGCTGATACGTGTCGATTTATGATAGCAACAATTCGATTGAAGTCAAGTGATTGAATTTGAAAAGAGTCGCAATAATAGGTGGAGGAATCTCTGGACTATCGTGCGCATATCAACTATCAAAGAAAGGAGTCGAATTCAAGCTCTTCGAACGAAACCAAGAGACTGGTGGCAGAATCAAGCGATTCATCGCTGGAGAAATGCCGATGTCACTCGGCGCATTCGCTTTTTCCATGAATTACCATAATGTATTGGAATTAATCTATGAAATGGGCTTCGGAGACAAAATCACAGCTGGCACCTTTGGAAAGCTCGGGATTTACACAAATGGGCGCCTCATCAAGGTGAATCCTGTTTCAATCATTTTCGATAGGAGCGTCTCCCTCAGGACTAAATTCGATCTTATACGACTCAGGAGACTCTTGTTCAGAATCACTCCGGCACTGCTGGACGATCCTGTATTTGATATGCCACTTGATCGATTCATTCTCAATAGATATTCGAAAGGCGTTCTCAAGGATTTTGTTGAGCCGTCTGTAGCGTCCTATTTCGCTGACTCTTCGAAAAACGTTTCTGCAAAATACGGACTCCGGGCACTTTCGGCTTCTTTCAATACTCGTGAACTAAGTGGGACTCTCTACCCTTTGGTTGAAGCTTTGACTTCACGTCTCGGTGGAAGAATCTCTTTGGGGACAAGGGTTTCTGAGATTTCGCCTCATGGCAATTCCGTCAGAGTCCAAACAGACAAGACCGCAGAGGAATTCGATTACGTGATATGCTGCCTGCCAGTGCCTGAACTGGAAGCAATAGGTACTGAAATCATCCTTCCCAAAGTGGAATATGAGGCGAGGAACGCATACATTGTGAAAGGCAGGTCGAGGTACCCTGACGTGGCTTCCATTGTAAACGGGGACAAAGAGTACCACGTCGACCACATTTTCTATCGTGGATCTTATTCATCAGTGTCCACCGTGCAAGAAAATCCCAATCTAGAACCTTTCTTCGAGACGGGCGTTGAGCTCATCTATCATCACAGATGGAGCTATTGTGCCCCCAGAACCAAACCTGGAGAAACGATAAGAAAGTTTGGGACCCAGTTTCCAAACATTTTCACCTGCGGGGATTACGTATTTGGAGGAGGACTAGAGTCGTCAGTCAGAGCTGGAAAGGAGGTAGCGAGGCTCGTAATTGAACGAGCTGAGCTCGCCACAGCATAGGGTGACCAATGCGAGGCTTGGTTTTCCAAAGATTATGGAATGAACCTTTCACGTCTGGCTTCCTCAAGCATGTCCGGTTCGTTCCACCATACATCAAAACCAAGATCTTCTGCAATTTTTTTCGCAGCTGAGTAGCCTGAGCCCAAGGTGATCATTCCACCTGGATAGACTCCGGCCCCTGAAAGGTAGAGTCCTTTTATCGGAGTGGAATAGTTGGAGCATTCGGTGTTGGGCCTGAAGTAGCCCATCTGAGTGGGAAGATACGCTCCTTGTTTTATTGAACCGCGTACCATGTTGGGCAGTTTCATTTCAATATAGTTGGGAGGGTAGATATATTTCTTCACGATTCTTATAGAGTCAGCATTAGTTAGGTGCTCCTTCCAGCTGTTGATAATCCTGCTTGCGTAGTCAACCTTGATAGATTCCCAATCTGTGTCTTTCACTTCGAACGGAGCTTCGGTCTCAAGTCTGACTATATTATAACCGCGGGGTGCTTGGGTGGGATCGATAAGACTCATAGGGGTGCTTGTGCAACCCACTCCCGGCAAAGTCTTATTCATCGCTGATTTCCAGTGTTCCAAAACATCATCAAGGCATGAATATCCAATCAAGGAATTCAAAGCCTCTCCGCAGTGTGGTTCAGTTGCCTCAGCTTTGTACCTTGCAACCTCTTTCGTTCCCAGATGTATACCGAACAAGCTCCACTCTTCCCACTTCCAGTCCTTTGTCGCACTAACTAGATTGGGATCCAGATGCTCCTCGCCGACGAGGTCCAAGAAAGTCATCGGAGGGTTGAGGGTGCTCACTATCACTCTGCCAAAGACCTTTTCGCCAGTATGCGTGATTACTCCTTTTGCTCGGCCATCTTCTACTATGATCTTCTTTGCTTCGGTAAGCTCTTTTACTTCGAGACCAGACTCATAGCCAGATCGCATTATCGCAGAGTTCAGCCTGTGAGATCCGCCCCTCACTAGTGCAGCGTTAAGCATTCTGTAAAGATAGATCGGAAACATGTAGCCGATGCCGATCAGATCAGGCTCGATTCCCCATTTGCATCCAAGATAAATTAGGGCAGCTTTGACCCTTTCATCTTTGATTTCGTACTGCTCCAATATCTGGAGGGGGCTCATCTCCGACCACTCGAGCACCTTCTTTCCCACCTCGGACTCGCCTAGGAGCATGGCAAGCTCTGCTGGCGGCGATGGCGGAACATACGTCTGAGGAATGAGACATTTGTCACAGACCTCCTTGATATCATTGTACAGTCTCAGAAACTTTGGCTTGTCTTCCAGGGAAATTTTGGCTACCGATTCCGCAGATTTCCGAGGATCAAGATAAAGAACAAGAGCTTTGTCCTTCTCGTAGAAGAGAGAACATTGGACTTCGGGTCGGACAAATTCAACGCCGTATTGAGGCAAGAATAAATCATTGTATGGTGGCATGAGCTCGCCCATCATCATGTAGGTTGCGTGGAGATTGAACCTGAATCCGGCGAAGTCTTCTGTCAGCAGGGCTCCTCCCATTTCATGTCTGCGTTCAATGATGAGACATTTCGCGCCTGCCTTTTGGAGGTATGCCGCGAGAACTTCGCCATTGGGTCCGCCGCCGATTACTATCACATCATAGTCTGACTTAGCTGCCTTGCCTGCGCTCACTGTCACTCACTCCCTATGGCACGATCTTACCAGATCGTGCAACCCCGTTTCTTTGCGCCCAGATCGGGAACCACTCGAAACATTTGTGCGACCACCAGTCTGGCTTTTTCATTCCGAGATCCCGGATGATTTCAGTAGCTGCGATATATCCGGAAGCTAACCAGGACATCCCCCATGGCCACATCCCGTTTGAGATGTATAATTTCTTGATAGGAGTTCTTGGAGCGTTGCATCCCAAGAACGGTCGATCGAAATACATCTGTCCGGATTTCGAAACACCACCATTCCACACTCCCTTTAGGGCGCTCGCATTTTTCCTGTATGTATCCAGAGGGCTGATTCCCACTTTGTATTTTATTGATTTTCGGAATCCTGGTGCGTAGGCCTCACCCATATCAGCTGTCCTTTCCACCATGTCGTCAATGATATCGTCCCATTTTTCGGGACCTCCAATCTTTCGAAGACTGTATGGCACCTCAGGCCAAAACTGGACGTTGTGATAGCCAGCCGGCACGGATGTTTTGTCATTCATAGATAGAACGAAATTACCTCCATTTGCCGAGATCTGATCAGGAATCCTTCCGGCTGAAAGATCCGCGTGAACTTGCTCTATCTCCCGGACTGACTCGCAGCCACACATGAACATCCAGGCGTTCTGCATATTCGGATTCCCTTGACTTCCCTTCCACTTTGGTTGTTCTGTCGTCATGAATGACGCAGTCATGAGAATTCCCCAGTCGTAATCGAACTGGTACTTGATCTGCCGGTAGACTTGCTTATCGAGATGCTGCTCTCCGACAAGATCAACAAATGTCGGCCCTGGGCTCAGGTTGCTCACGATTGCCTTTCTGGCCATTATTGTCTTTTCCGGATATGCAGCCAGTTTTCCCAGCTTCACTCCCTTTGCTTCTCCGTTTTCAATGATGATCTTCTCAACTTCGGAGCTCTGCAGGACTTTGCCACCATTATTGACTATACATCTGAAAAGCGCGTGAGGTATCTGGTGCGCTCCGCCAATCGCCTGCTGATTCGGCGAAAATGACGTGGCCAAAGTTATAACGCCCAACGGCCCGGTGAACTTCTGATTAGGAAGGAAACCGACACCATTACACATTCCTGTGATCCATGTTTTTACATGCTCATCCTCAAAGAGGTAATCTGCCATTTCGAAGCCCGTCATGTCCCACCAGTCTTCGGGCATACCTGGGACCTTAGTCATTTCTTTCAGTACCCAGTCGAACCTCTCAGGACTAGGGGCGGCGAATAGGAAATCCTGCATAAGGGGAGATCCTGCTAGTCCTGTGAACATATTGAGAAAAGTTCGGGCGTCTTTTTCTGACAGGATTTTGTAGGCGTTGTAAAAACCCTGCGCATCCCAAGCGTCTGGGACCATCGCCTTGCCATCCTTGAATGTCATCGCTCTGGTATATCTAGCCGGATACAAGTCCAGCCCATATTTCTCTAGATCAAGATCTAGCATGCAAGGAGTGTTTCCCACCCATTGGGAGTTTGCATGCGGACTTGTTCGAAAGCCAGGAATGGACCACTCCTCTGTAACGTGATGGGTTCCAAGCTGATCTCTTCGCTCGATTACGACAGTCTTTAGTCCGCTCTTTGCAAGGTATGCAGCAGTAGTAAGCCCATTTACCCCTCCACCGATTACTATCACGTCAAACTCTGTGAGTACGCTCGGCATTTGATTTGCCACTATTTTGAGTATGATTTAAGGAATATCTGAACCTCATGCGACATCGGCCACTTGATTGTTGTTCATGGCAAATCGAGCACTCCACATTCAATGTACCTTCTAAGGAGGAGGCACCTGCCTTCACGGTTCGTTTGTTTTCGGGCTCAGTTCTAACGGTTGCAGCCTGTTCTAGATGTGCTTTTTTCAAGCTCTTCCGTACGTATCATCGCGTCGTTGAAGACTGGAATCTATTTTTCTCGCTTCATTAATGAAAGCAAGAATAGTCTAGATTGAACCTGATGGTACTTCTACTTGGTGTGTTATCCACTATTTGATCTCTGGCGAAAAAGACAGGGAGACATCATGTAGAACGGCCGGTATCAATGTCCTTGAGAATCGGGCAGCTCATCGCACAAAATTCTGCATGGGTGTCTTGTAGAGTGGCATTGGTTCGCTGTCCGTGATTATGAAACTGTCACACAAAAACACGCCAGCGAGTTCATCCTGTCTTGCAACGCTGATCTCCACGCATACTGGCATGTGTCTCGTAAACTCTTCGAACTTTGCTTCCCCGAACCGCAGTCTCCAAGTATCGAGCTGACCGCGTTGTGGGATTGATGGAATGTTGCCGAATAGCCCAGACGGCAACGGATGAATGAGAGGCGGGCCACCATTCTTGAAGCCAGCTTCGTCAATCTTGTCCCCAATCTTCATTATTTCCTCACCGTGGTTCCCAATCCTCAATTTACTAACTATTCCATTGTAGACTTCGAAAGCTACGTCCAACATAGCTTTGTATTCCTTGGTTGGTTCCCCGAGAGTTACTGGTCTTCCTACTTGTGCCTCGTACCCATCATAGGTTGGTCCGACTTCTGACAGGATGATGTCGCCTCTCTTCAGAATCCTGTCTCTCGGTCTCGCACTGGTGTCGTCGGCATCGGGGTCGAGCATCGAGTGGCTGCCGATGAGCATCATATTCTCATCTTCGCCACCGTTTGCAATCTCCGCCTCGATCATTGTAGCGAAAACTTCGTCTTCAGTCATGCCAGGTCTTGCTTTGCTGATAATAGCGCTCATAATCGCATCCCCGATCTCACCTGACCTCTTCATGAATCTAATCTCCTCTGCGGTAAGCGGCAGTCTAACCTCCTTCCACCATTTGCTCTCAACTGACTCGAACTTCGCGCTTGGCAGTCCTGATCTGAGAGCCTCCCAGACATCTACTGGCATTCTCGATGTTGGTTCAACAAGGCCGATCTTCCCATTTTCCACGCCTAACTCTCTGACTTTCTTGACAGCCAACTTTGCGGCAGGGGTTGAAGATCTGATATCATCTATGACCGATCTGTACATTCTGTGAGCATAAGTCGGGGCAACACCACATAGTGCAGGTTCTCCTTCTCTTCCGATAACAACGAAGATGCAGTGTTCTGCCGTACCTATGTATTCGGTGAGATATCGAATATTGCTCCAAGCCTTCTGGAACATTTGGTTTCCACCAGAAACCAATAGGGCGTCTAAGTCATGCCTCACCATGAATTCACGCGTCCTGTCCCATCGGCGATCGTGTTCCTCATCAGAGAAACGATCAAACGGGCACTTCTTCCTCAAATAATCCAGTAGCGGCTTCGGTTGCGTGACCCACGTGAGGTCGCCGCCGTTAACGAGAACTCCTCGCATGAAGAGTGCGCTCACGTGGGGCTATTTAACTTATGATGAATTCAGAGTGTTCAAATTCTCTCGAGTTCATTCGTGCCCTAAGACTTGAAAGGGCTAGCTGCCTTGATTGCAGACCATTTCTGACTTGACGGTTGTTTCACTGACGAAAGTATGGGCCGGACCGGATTTGAACCGGCGACCTCGTGATATCTGCAAGAATTTATATCAGTCACGCGCTCTAAGTGCATCTCTGCCTTCGCAGAGTCCATGCTGAGCTACCGGCCCACGCTGATTCCATTAAGAGAGTCTTCGCTCCTTTTTTTAATCTTCTGCTTTCTCTCTTGCTACTGGTTCATATGAGTAGTCACGGATACCCGAATGTTCATTTATCTGATTTCAGATCGATTGGAGTGTTGGGCTGGTAGTTCAGTGGTAGTAACGCTCGCCTCGCAAGTACATTCCCGAGTTCGCGAGAGGTCAGGGGTTCAAATCCCCTCCAGTCCACTCAACTCTTGATGGAAATTTCGCTGTGAGAACTCTCGATCTTCACGATAGGGACTGCCAAACGAATGTGAAAGTGATCTCACTGACAGCTCTTGCAAAGATCTACTTTTTCTGTTCTCAGGGTTTTAGTTGAAATCATGTTACTTCAAGATAACATACCATATTTCAAGCTCTCCCATCTAAATCAACACGCCGTTGGGATGGATTCTTTCTTCCTTTCATGAATGGAGAGCTGTTTTCCAGAGATTGTCTCGGAAGGTTCAGGCCAAGTTCACGTCCCTATAATGCCCGCTGTTCTAGGATGTCAGGCGAATGACTGTCTTTCGACTGCTTAGCATGTGTCTCTTAATACCGACTTCAACTCGAACTTGGCGTTTGTCGAGATGACACTGCCAAAATGGCAAAAACATCTTTGAGATCCCGGGATCCGAATATGAACTCGACATTTGTCGAGAATGAAGGTACGCCGATTTCGAAAAGACCTGAACAAATTACCTGTACCTAGTACCTTCATGACCTGAAGATATAGTGCCCTCCCCTGCGAGAGGGGTACGTCTATGTTTTCCTTGACTGCTTCGATAGAAGCAATTGATTCTTACTAGATCTGTGCGACGTGTTTCCGATGATGATGGATTCGGTAGTTGGGTACACCGTTTTTCGGTGTCTTGGTGGTACAAAAAGACAATTCTTCAATAATATTCCTATTAGAGATCTCGCGAGAGAGATCTAGCGAATTGATAGATTTTTCCACCTGT
>JAJYUX010000005.1:0-28691 GCA_021792315.1 archaeon | reverse complement strand
GTTAGCATATGGTACTACCACGTGACGATTAATGAGACGTTGAAATGCGTTCCCGCATCCGCAAAAGCAGCGCGTGCCGATGAACGCTCTGAGAAAGCATTTAAACGAACTTGGATATTCCTTTCTAACTACGAGTGGGCTCGTCGTCTAGCTTGGTTAGGACACCGCTCTGACTGCTTTAATCCTTCGATTTTAGCAAGAAGACGGCGGGGGTCGTGGGTTCAAGTCCCTCCGAGCCCACCATGGTCTATTGCCACATGGCAAACCGTGGCATTTTGCAGCTTCTATCTTGTACAGAGTAGATGTGGCATCAGGCTATGATCTACTCAACTGAAGGTTGATAGGAGTGAATTAGGATAAGATCGATATCCGGTAAATGGTTCTTCTCAGAATGGTGAAAAAATGTATGATGTTCTATCACGGATTTTCGCAGTGCAAAGTAAGTATTCTTGGAAATTGAAATCCATACATAGTAGAGTGCAGGACAGAGCAGATCCTTTCCCCGCGTAGTTCCTTCATGGATCTAATCACGTAATGCCGAACAGCATCCTTAAGACTGACATGAGCGAATCCAAATTAGGATTCTTCACATGTTTTCGATTCCAGAACTGTACCAATATATGTCGACGGTGAGAAGACGTTTCATAAACAAACTTTCAGAGCTCCCTTGGGAGGCTGTGGTGAAAAATAGAGAAGCGAGTTTCTATAGTATGCGGAATGTCGTGATTCATATTATTGACAACGAAGAGTGGATAGTTAATCTCGGCATCTACGGAAAGCGACGTGAAACGAAACCACGTCCTGGAGAAGAGTACACTAGCATGAAAATGATCATTGATCACTTGGAGGAAGTAGAAGTCAAAACGCGGAACTACCTAAAGACTGCAGACGAAAAGGAATTTTCAAGAAGGGCGGATTTGCCTTTTCCGACCAGATCAATCAACATGACTGTTGAAGAGTGTATCTTCCAGTCTTTTACTGAGCAGTTATACCATATTGGTGAAATAATTGCCCTTTTGTGGCAGGATAATGTGGAGCCACCTCCTATGCAGTGGTTCAATAATAACCCGAGGCAACAGGCAGGATGAGAAATCCCACCGCGCTGAGGGTTAGAGAAGCATTGGTTTGGAGCTAGTGTAACTAAATTAAAATCGTAAAAGGAAATTCCTTTCGCGGGACACGTAGTCATGCATTCTGGTGAATGTAATCAAGTCCTGCTGGAACGAGCTTCATACTTGGAGCAACTTTGGTGGCCGGTTACCTTTACTGATATGATCTCCTTCTTTGTTGACATTAATCACAATAAGGTTCTGCCGTTCGATGATATATGCGGGCATTGAAACAAGCACATCAATGATCACTTCGAGTCAGAAGATGGGTTCAGTCATGAAATCAATAATCTGCTTTAGCATTTCGCTCCTTCTTTTGCGAATTTGCAAATGTAGGTGGAGTTCATTATCAGTGGCGTAATCTGACTTGTTCACAGAAACCAAATGAAAACGTATTGATAAATCAGGAAAACACAAACTCGACCTGCCAGAAGGATCAAAGTACAGGAAAAGACTGATGGACCAATTTTATGGTCGAATTCCAGCTAGATACTTGCTTAGAGTCAATGCGAGACTTCGCAAAGAACATCATTCCGTCATTCTTCCGAGTTCCAAGATTTCACAGGGAGATCTTGCCACACCCTTCGGAAGCTTGTCTACCAACTAGGCGTAGCCTTGATTATTCGTGTCACTTTCATTTCTATTCCAACTCTCTGAATTTCCTGAGCACGTGGCTCTCCATTCCTTGCTTGAGGATATCTGCCGTAATATCGCCTCAGTATTCTCCTAACATTCTCTTCATCATCGTAAACAGTGGCAGTACCTTCAATCATTACTCATCTTCTATCGTTGCTGACAATTAGACCAGAGACGTCGGGTTCTTCCTCAGATTCCTAACTTTGATACTGTTCGCTCTGCTGATCATTGTCATCATCTTCCCACCAAGAACATATGCGACCATAGTCACATCAGGTTTGTTCGTAGGTTTTACGGCTGCGAGGTAGAGATAACACCCTTCATCCAACACCTTTTGAACTTCCAAAGGGATCTTGAAAGGATTGAATCTCGCTTCGACATTTAGGCACAAAGGGAAAGTGCAGATATTAAAAATTGTATGTTTGAAGAAATGATCCTGACGAGTCCTCGAAATGCATTTGCGATCATTCATGATTCTCTGACTCCAATACAAGCTAAAGGCTAATATTGTCCCAGAAAATTCAGTTTGTAGTCATGTCCAAAGAAGTTCTTGTGTCCATCAAGAGAACTCACGAAGTTGCAGAGGAATATGAAGATTACAAGAGAGTTGAGGATATCAGACTAATGAAGGGAGAAGGGAATTATATCGATGATATTCGGAACGTGAACCTCGCATATATGGGAATAGTCAGAAGTCCATATCCACACGCTACAATTGAAAGTATTGACTTCTCCCGAGCAAAAGAAAACCCAGACTTCATTATGGGATTGACAGGGACTGAATTCAAGGAACTTGTTAATCCTCCACCGCACAACCCTATGCGACAGGTGCAGGCGGTTCACTTTCACATCGCGATCGACAGGGTAAGATATGTAGGGGAGCCTGTTGCTGTATTTGTTGCTAGGACGAGATACTCAGTCGAGGATATAATTGATCTCGTTGACGTTCAGTACAAAGAGCTACCGATAATCAATTCGATTAATGAATCAAAAAAGGCAGATGTCGCGCTTTTCGATGATTGTAAAGACAATATATTTTTCAGAAATCAGGCAAAAAGAGGCGATGCTGAACATGCGATCAAGGCCTCAAAATACGTTGTCAAGGGACAAGTCGCTCTGAAGAGACAGGCGGGCATTCCAATTGAGCCCAGGGCAGTTGTGGCGTATTATGATCGTGATTTGGGCACTTACGAAGTTCATCCGACAATCCAATCTGAATTTAGGTTTAGGGACACGTTAGCGGCAGAGCTGAAAACACAGGCAAACAAAGTCCACGTGATTGTGAAGGACGTGGGCGGCGGGTTTGGAGTAAAGGGGGGACACTATTATCCCCAACCATTGTTGGCATGCGTTCTTTCAAAGAGAACAGGATTTGCGATTAAATGGGTCTCTACTCGTACAGAAGATTTCCTAGAGACTTGTCCAGGAAGAGATACGTATTGCAGTTTCGAACTTGCATGTGATGAAACGGCGACTATTACGGCGCTCAGGGCTAGAATCGAAGCTGACGTTGGCGTTTCTGGTACTTTCAGTACTGAAATTGTTCTGACCGTTCTTTTGCTCCCTGGGGCATACAAGATTCCAAATCTTGACATAGAGGGTTACTGTTATGTGACAAACAAGGTGCCACTGGGCCCAGTGCGAGGTGCAGGCAGACCGGAGGCATCCTTCTTCATTGAAAGCGCCATAGATATTGCGGCAAGACAGCTCTCCTTGGATCCTCTAGAATTCCGCAAGAGAAACATGATACCGTCAAATGAGCTGCCGTATCAAAACGGAGCGGGAGCAACTTATGATAGCGGCGACTATCCAATGCTTCTCGAGACACTGACAAAGACACCACAATACTCTGAACTAATGAAATGGAAAAGAACAAACACAAACAGCCGAACATTGGCCGGGGTTGGCATGTGTGTAGTAGTTGAAGATACGGGAGGCCCAGGGTTCAAGGAGACTGCCAAGATCACTCTGACTGGTGATGGAAAGATCGCTGTTGTGACTGGATGCTCTCCTCATGGTCAAGGGCTCGAGACAAGTCTGGCACAACTCGCTTCAAAGGAATTCGGCCTACCGAGAGACTATGCTACAGTCTATTACGGTGACACGGAAATGATTCCATATGGTGCTGGAACATTCGGAAGTAGATCAATGTCGGTGGGAGGAAGCGCTGTGATCGAGGCATGCAGGAAGGCAAAAGCAGAGTTGCTCGATCGTGCCTCGAAACATTTCGATATTGAACGGAACCAGCTTTCAATCACAAAAGGAAATCTCACAAGGAGTCAAAATGGTCCTGTCAATATCATTATGACGCTTCAGGAATTAATCTCAAGAGTTGGTGAGGTCGAAGCTTTTTCTGAGTACGCTCCAAAAGCCACAACGTTTGCTAGCGGGGCACACTTATGTGCGCTCCTAATTGATCGCGAAACGGGGAAAGTCAAGATCAAGAAATACATTGCTGTCGATGATTGCGGTGTGGTGATCAATCCAGTCATCGTGGATGGGCAGCTTCACGGAGGTATTGTCCACGGTGTGGGCGGATCGCTTTACGAAGAGATCGTATACGATCAGAACGGGCAGTTGCTGAGCACGAATTTGATGGATTACACGATTCCTACCGCTCTTGAAACGCCTGACAATATTGATATTATCCATGTCGGCGAACCATCACCCAATACTCTCAACGGTGCAAAGGGAGTCGGAGAAAGCGGAACCATCGCTGCACATCCTGCGATAATCAATGCGTTGAACGACGCGCTGAGGTCGGCAGACTCGAAAGTCTATCTTTACACTGCACCAGTCCTGCCCGAAGCTGTCTTCAAAGCTTTGAATGGAAATACCAAATATTCGAGAGAATGATTCCTGTCCTAACAACTAGCCTGGCCCTTGAGGCTTTAGGAAACATGACTCTTTCGGCCAGACACTTTGAGGTTTGGAATGCTGGTAGCAAGTTCAACGCGGAAGAATCAAAGAGCGAATCGTAATCGGCTATTTGCAGGAGGACGCCAGTGTCGCTATCCACGAAGAATCTGGCGCGGAAAGAACTGAAAATCTCTTACAATTGGTATGGCGACTGCGGTCTATTTCGCTCTGCTATTGCTACAGTCTACGATCGACGTACTGTTGATATTGAATGAAAATTCTCTTCTCGCATTCACTTCGGTATGATTGGAAGTGTCTTTTTGGCTTCCTTCATGATCTGTGTTCTACCGACACGCGACCAATTTCGCAGAAAGTCTGACGCCACCAAAATGAATATAATACTGCTTGAAACTGCGAGCACCCGATTGAGAGAAATGCCGTATGATGATATGAGATCATGGATTGCAAAATTGGATGAAGAGAATCAGTTAGCCCGAATAACGAAAGAAGTGGATTGGAAATACGAAATAGGGGCTATCACAAGAAGATCATGGGACGCATACGGCGAATCTTGTCCTGCATTGCTTTTTGAAAACATCAAGGACTTCAAACCTCCTAATTCGACAAAACTATTCGTCGGATCAATGCAATCTTATTCGAGATTGGCCTTAATGATGGATCTCCCAGCGCTTGGCAACTACCCATCAACTCTTGTTAGTGAATTTAGGTCAAGAATCAGAAAACCGATAAAGCCTAAGCTGGTTTCTAGCGGGCCGTGCAAGGAAAACAAGCTATTTGACAATGATGTTAACATCAATATGTTCCCGATGCCTCTCTGGAATCTAAGGGATGGTGGCAAGTATCTAGGTACTATGCACGCCGTGATTGTAAAGGACCCTGACAGCGGATGGGTAAACGTAGGATGTTACAGAATGATGGCCCGAACAGAAAACCTAGCAAATCTAAGCATGACTCCTGGTCAGCAACATATCGGCTATATCTATTCCAAATATGTTCAGAGGGATGAACCAATGCCTGTGGCAGTCATTGTAGGAATGGATCCTGTCGTCATGTTCGTGGCCGGAGCGCAATACCCAGCTGGACTGGATGAATGGGATGCCGCCGGTGCAATGCGAGGAAAACCGATCGAACTCGTGAAGTGTGAAACTTTGGATCTTGAAGTTCCTGCCACAGCTGAAGCTGTATTCGAGGGAACGGTTGACCCGCGTGAGAGAGCAATAGAAGGACCATTCGGAGAATACAGCGGCTACTATGGCAGTCTCCCTGCTCCAAAACCAGTGTTTAGGATAAATTGCATGACATATAGAAACGACCCAATCTGGCAGGGAACATGCGAAGGTTACCCGGTAGTTGAAGACCACATGATGTCGTCCGTCTTGCATGCAGCTCACTTTACGGACTTGTTTGAGCAACATGCTGTTGCCGGAATCAGGGATGTTGCATGTCCACTTGGAGCTGTTGGATATGGTGAAGTTATAGTCTCCATCAAACCAATGTACGAAGGCCATGAAGACAAAGTTGCAGCTGTAATCTGGAGCAGTCCGATTGCGATATTCTGTGCTAAACTAGTCATTGTAGTAGATGAGGACATTAATCCTTGGGATTATGAGCAAGTCCATTGGTCCCTTTATACTAGAACGGACTGGGGTGAGGATTGCAAGACTTGGAAAGAAGGAGAAGGTGGAATGTATGACCCTAGAACAGAGCCTGGCCCGAAGAAGAGGTTCTGGAACAAGACACTGATTAAGTCGACTAGGCCATACCAATGGGCACCAAGAGCTATTTGGGGAACAGAAGGTATCGAAAAAGGAGTGCCACTCAAATATCCTCCTATAGTTAGACCTTCTCCAGATATGATGCAAAAAGTGAATGCTCAATGGGACTCATATGGGATAGCACCTGTCAAGGTTCACGTTGGAAGAAATGTAGGTCCATTCTTTCACTTTTGGAATGACGATGTTATCGAGAAAATCAAGAACCTAAAGATGGCTCCATAGAGTGGTTTCGGTGGTCGTTTACAATGGTAGATGAGACTCTCTCCAACGTGGGCAAAGTTGACGAAAAACACGTTAAAGCTAGATGCCCGAAGTGTCGAAAGGAATTCAACCAATCAGCTATGCTAAAAGTCGCCGAGGACGAAGTTTTCTTCGCTGGATACAATTTGAAATGTCCGCACTGCGGGTATGAATTCCTATACAAACTCTACTAATACAAACAATTGCCTAAAAGTCAGTTCACATTGTCAAAACGATGAGGACGAGCACTGCACAATCCCTTCTATGATGACAATTATCATTCTTCTTGATGTCTATCGAGACAGATAGGCGCAGTGTTATCACTCCATAACGAGTAAATGTTAGAAACTGTCGGCAGACCTTTAGTCAAAGTCAAATGCGTAAGGATGTGTGGAGGACAGGCCATGGATTCAGATCTTTCCCCGAGGACAGCTATCAGAACGGCTAGAAATAATCTGTGGCGGTAAAAGAAAGAACTAGACTCCTATTGAACAAACTAAATTGAGCTATTCCGGCAATGTTTTCAAATTTTCACAGTGTTTTTTGCCATTTTGCCGGCGTTCTAGACAGGCGTCACAGCCGAGTTGAGGTATTGCAGAGATGAATCGAGAGATTTTCTAAGGAAGAAATGTCTCGAAAAAGAAATTCGGAGTGGTGCCCGAAAGAGCACCAGATGTCTTTGGATACAGGAGCTCTAGTTCGAGCTTCCCATGTGGCTCCAGATGAAGAGGAAAGCGAGCATCACCACGGAGCCAGCGAGTCCCGAGATTGCGGCGCCCACTATTGTAGCGTTGGCTGCACCGAAAATGTCATCCAGAGCTACCATGAAAGGCACTCTCACAAGGTATGCTACGAATCCCAATGCGTATCCAAGAAGCCAGAATCCGAATATTATTGGTCCACGACTAATTTGAGCGGTCATGGAGATGAGCAGTATGATTTTTGCTATAATTTGGGCATGTGAATATTCATTGACAACATGTACAAGAATTCACGCTTCGACAGAGCACCACTTGCCCTGCCCCTCGAAGAACTGCACCCGTGTGATTGATAGAGTTTTCCTAAGTTCCTGAAAGATCCAGTTCGCGATATTCTCAGAGGTGGGACGCTCGAATATTTCGTTGAGATCCTTATGGTCAATTTGAGATAGGACCTGCCAGCACTTTTCTTCCATCTCTTTAAAGTCCATAATCATTCCATCTGCTCTCATATTGCCATGAAGCTCTACAATTACCTTCGCTGTGTGCCCGTGTCTCACGCCACACTTTGGGTGGCCTGGAAGCAGGTGACCGTAGTCGACGAAGAATTCCATTCCAATGCCTGTCTTCAATTGAATGACCTCTCGATTTCTGATATGGCGTTGTGTTTGTGTATTGATTCAAAGGAAGTAGCTCGTATCTTCACTTTCCCCTTGAAGTTCAGATTTTTCGCCATTCTGAAGCAGTCTCGGGCGACATCCTCAACGAATTTTGGATTTCTGAACATTTCTTCTACAACCGATGCCTCGTCGCTTGTCTTGAGTACAGTAAACGTTGGTGAGCTGAAGCTCTTCTCACAAATCTCGATTAGTTCTTCCAATCGGATTTCTTCGTCTATTGGAACTTCAATCTGAAGGTCAACTTCGGCTCTTTGCACGTGCGCCTTCCCTTTTGTCGTCTCAAGACTGTGGGGGCACAACGTGTTGCCGACAGCTTTCACTCTCAGATTCTTGAAGAACCGGTTGTCTCGTGAGATAACTCCAACGGTGACGTCATAAGGCTCATCAGTCGGCTTGTTGGTGACAGGCGTATGTCTTCTAAGAAACATGGTTGTCTTGATGGCGATCCCGCCGGTGGAATACTTGTGTCGGTTCCTCAGTTCCGACAAAATATCAACACCAAGTGTTTCAAAACTGTCCTTCGGCTCACGCGAGCCCTTGGAGATCACTTCGTTGATCGATTCCACGAGGCGCGACATGTGAATACCCTTTCGCTCAGTATCAAGGTCAATGAAGAGGTCTATCTCAGCTGTAAAGTATGTCTCCCCGCTGCTCGTAGTAAGCTTCAATCCTGTGCGAAGACCTGAGATTCCGACGCGGTCGATCGTCTCCTTTACCTTTGGTAGACGGTCTTGCGTCGGCTGATCGTTATGAATAGTTCGAACCTCTGTCATGTGAGATTCTAGGTCGAAAGCATCTTCTAGGTATAAAAGATTGAAGCATAAAACTAGTAGTAATATGCCTCTAGCGGAGACTTCAGGAATTTGCTTGTGTATGCCCAGGCAGCCTCGGCAGTCTCAAAGTACTTCCACTGCTCCCTGACGCCAGGAACAAGTTCGCCCGAGGCAGGATCTAGTATTCTCTCTTTGATATTGAGACAGTACCTGTCATCGCACTTTGTGAGGAAAAAGAATGCACCCTTCTCATACCCTGAAACATCGACTGCGAATCTTATACCTTCGTCTAGATCGAGACCCCATAGTAGTGTCTTGAGTTCCCGTATCTGTGTTATCTTTCTCTCGTGGTACCCGGAGTCATCGCTGGTCTCGGGTTTGTCTCGCGGCAAGGGCCTGTTATATTCTCAAGAGGTAGGATAAAAGCCTAATAATTGCTTTCAGGGGCTTAGTTGAACAACAGCGAGAAGGCGCATTCGTTCTCATCAGAGAAAGGTCGGACTCGAAATCACCGAAAGGTGCTCACTTTGAAGATCTATGATACATTGTCACAATCAAAGGTCGAGATAGAAGACTCAAAAGAGTTCAAAATGTTCATTTGCGGGCCGACCGTGCAGGACAATGTTCACTTAGGCCACGCGAAGACGTATCTTGCATTTGACACACTTGCCAGGTGGCTCTTGAAAAGAGGAAATAAGATCCAATTCATACTGAACATAACAGATGTTGATGACAAGATATTCAACCGCGCGAAGAAAGAAAACATTCCTTACAAGGAGATAGCTGACAGATTCTACAATGCGTTTCTTGAGGACTTGGATGCTCTGAACATAGTTACAGTTAGCAGATTTGAAAGAGTCTCAAACTATATCGAAGCTTCCGCGGAACTAGTAAAGCAACTACTGGATTCCGGCTCCGCCTACTCTCTTGAAGGAAGTGTGTTTTTCAACACATCAAAAGCTCAGAATTTTGGCAAGCTCTCCCATCAGTCACAGCTCAGCCTGAAGCTAAAGGAAATTGATGCTGCACCTGGGAAGAAGAATGGTGTTGATTTCCTCTTGTGGAGGGGTGTGTCGGACTCCGAGGGAATCTGGGAGAGCATAGTCGGACCAGGAAGACCAGGCTGGCACATCCAGGACAGCGCTATCGCATTTTCCCAGTTCGGCACTCCATATGACCTTCACGGCGGCGCGACTGAACTCATATTTCCTCATCATGAATCAGAACTCGCACAGGATGAAGCTATATCCGGACAGGTTCCATTCGTCAAGATCTGGATGCACACTGGATTGCTCCACAAAGGTAAGGAAAAGATGAGCAAGAGTCTCGGCAATGTTATCACGATTAGGGAAGCTCTTGGGAAGTTTTCTGCAGACGAAATAAGGTTCCACTTCCTGAGGCATCACTACAGAGAGTCCTTTGATTACAACCAGAAACTAATGGAGGAAAGTAAGTCCCAATTCACGCGGATTTCGGAAGCAGCGAGGATTGCTCCAAAGAGTGACGAGAAACTGCAAAGTGAATCTGGCAAGGAATACTGGGACAGATTTTCCTCTCAGATGGAGGACGACCTTCATACACCCGATGCTCTGAAGGTTCTTCTCGAGGTCTGCAGTGCACTAAATGATGAGCGCAAACTGGAGCTCGGCGCAGTATTCTGGGACATGACCGAAGTATTAGGGTTCAAACTGTTTTGAAAACAGGCAATATGAGCAGACTGCACGACATTCTTCTTAACGAACGATCTTTCGACAGACTATTCTGCGATGTGTCGAGCTCAGATCGTTTCGACATTTACTACAACACGAATTTTGCAGATGACCCGATCTTCAACCACATCGTGATTGCCGATTCAGTTATGGCTGAAGGACTTGATGGTGATTCCATTTCATTACTGCTTTACAAAATAAAGTCGGAAGCATCTTCAAAGAACATCTCCCCAACGGTATTTGTTGAAAAGAACTGGAAATTTACATCCAAACTTGAAGAGCGAGCGATAGAGGGTGAGTTTAGGATACTTGGAATGATGGAGATTCTTTCGAAGAAGGTTGCCCTAGAATCTAGAGCAGTTTCGACTGGTAGAATCACAGTTTTCGAAACAAGAGATTACAATCTCTGGAACGAGACATTCATGCGATCCTTTTCTTTGGGTTCAGAATGGAAGGAGGAGCTCCTGAGGAGAGAAGAACTGTTCTCAAACAACACCTCAACCACGCTTCTTCTTGCAATGGAAACGAATTCCACAGAGCCATCCGGATGTACTCTCCTTCATAGAACGCCTTCAAACGTTCTGGGAATATATTGCGTGGGAACTGTTCCCGAGAGGAGAGGTCGTGGAGTTGCCAACTCAATGCTAAGAACGGCAGAGCAGTTTGCGTCGAGCTTGGAGTGCAAGCTTCTTACGCTTCAGACCGTATCCAGCGACGGGGTAACTCCGATGTACCTCAAATACGGTTTCATAATTGATTCTGGCAGAGATTTGTTACAGCTGAACACTGGTTCAAGGGAGAAATAACAAAAGCGCCCTAGATATCTCTCGCAACAGGTTGTCAAAATACGCTGTTATTCATGTACTTGGTCAGAGTCTTCTGAATCTGATGCCCTTCAAATCGCGGCAGTTGCCTAATCGCTCGCGAAAAGTAGCCTTACATAACAAGATTGCAGTATCAAAACTATGGCCGTGTCAATCTCGATCCAGAGACTGGCGAAGAACTATGGTAACGTTTGGGCACTCAACGGTGTGAACACTACAATCGAGATGGGAGAGGTGAGAGGTCTTCTCGGCGCAAACGGTTCTGGAAAATCAACTCTCATGAAGATTCTGCTCGGCCTTGTCAGGCCAGACAATGGACTCGTCACAGTTGAAGAAATCAACCCGGCGATCAATCCAATCGCAGTGAGAGAGATTATCGGATATGTTCCGGAAACACCACGACTCTATGATTTTCTTTCTGGGATAGAGTACCTCGATTTTGTTGCGGACCTTCACGGACTCGCAACGGAGGTGAAAAAGCAGAGGATAGACGAGTATCTTTCAGCGTTTGATCTCAAAGAACAGGGAAACGACCTGATTTCCGGATACTCGATGGGAATGAGGCAGAAGATCGCAATAGCGGCTGCCTTGATACACAAGCCACGCGTTCTCATCTTTGACGAAGCGCTTAACGGGCTAGATCCACGCACAGCAAAGATCGTGAAGGATACGATAATCAAACTTGCATCTGATGGTGTTACTGTTCTGTTCAGTACACATGTTCTTGAAATCGCGGAGGCAATTTGCAAGAAGATAACGATACTTGACAAAGGACGGATACTCGCCGAGGGTTCGATGGGGGATCTTCGTTCAAGAGCCAGCGAGACAAACCTCGAAAGTATATTCCTCGCATTGACAGGATCATCAGACGTTAGGGCAATAGTAGAGGAAATTACTCGTTGATTTCAGCTCGCAAGATCTGGATCATTGCAAAGAGCCTTCTACTTTCACAACTGAGGGCGGCGGGCTCGGCTCGTCGGATAAGCGTGCGCTCGTTAATCAGGAGGCCGATTATACTCGGATTGATAGACCTAGTGGGTTTTGTTGCTGCGATTGCAGCTGCCTACTATGTTGGTTCGCTGTTAGTCAGCTCATCTTCTCAGGATTTGTTGGGCGTTCTCTCGACTGGAGTTCGAGGCATCATCGTGATTCTCCCTGCTGTTATTTTGACAATAATTCTTGTCTTGGGTCTCGTCCTTGAAGTCAGCTCTGGAGCTCAATTTGCTAGTTCCGACACAGTAAATTGGCTTCCAGTGAGTGCGAGCGAATACGTTGTGGCCTCGACTCTCTCGCTCTTTCTCTACTATTCTGTTTTCCCGGTAGTTGTTCTTGGTATCACCTTGTCACTAGCATACGTTTTCGACATGCTTGCAGCATGGGAACTTGCTGCCGCCCTTTCAATTTTTGGAGTTGTGACCTCAGCAAGCATTCTCGAGATTCTGAGGGCTGTGCTGAATCGATTTTCGAGTTCATTTTACAAGAGGGGTGGCAGAGCGGCGATAGCACTACGGGCACTATCTGGGGTAGTTCTAATAATAATATTTCAGGCAATGTTCTACCCTACGGTTTACGAACATTTACTTGGAGTAATAACTCCGAGTTTTGGCCCGACATGGCTCGTGCCTCTTCTGTGGGCATCTGTTGCCGTAACTGCGCTGTTGAATTCCAGTTCAACAATTGCCATCCTATTCTCAACTTTGTCGATCGCGTTTTCCGTCACTTTGTTCACTGTCGCTGTTGCCGCCAGATCGAAGTACTGGGTTCCCGTGCAACATTCTGTCAGGATATCTTCAGCGGCTTATGCCCCTAAGAGGGGATTCGGCTCAGCTCTGCTTACTGTTCCACAATTTGCGATAGCAATGAAGGATCTTCGTGGATTGGTTAGGAGGCGAGAGATGGTGCGACTGCTAGCTCTTCCAGGTGTCTTTCTAGTTGTAGGAATTCTTGGGTTTGCGAGTTCGACTGGCAGCGCCTTTTTGCCTTATTACGGCATGTTTATCGTAGCCTATACAACTCTGTATTTTTCGATGGTTAGCATCGGCGCTGAGGGCAAATCGATAGTGAATCTCTATCAGGTGCCCGTCGTGCCCAAAGATTTCATCATTGGAAAAGTTATGCCGCCAATCGTGTTTGGCTCTTGCGTGAGCGTAGTGTTCTATGTCGCTGTGGGCATTGCCTTCTTTCATTCTGTAGCGATGCTTGCCCCACTATTCCTTGTGCTCGCGCTTTCCCTCGCTGTTGAGATGTCGCTTTTGGGTCTACAATTCGGAATACGCTTTCCGAATTTCTCGGAATCGCCAAGGGCTGCATTCGTGTCGCAAACTGGGGGGCTTCTTGCCTTCCCGACAGCAGTGATTGTTGGAGGTCTATCCTTGGGACCTGTCTTGATTCCAGCGTTCCTGAGGATGGCTTTTCAGGATTTGCTTCTTGGTTTCATGGCAAGCGTTTTGGTGATTGGCGTCGTGAGCTTTGTATTTTACAAGCTTGTATTTGGTCAAGCTAGAAGACTGCTTTCACAGATTCCGGGTGGCTAGTTTATGGCAGGCCTATTTACTAGATTACACAATTAAGAAAGCTTTCTTGTCTTTGATTGCTTTGTCTGTCTGTTTCAAGGTCTCTTCAAACGTTTGCCCCAGCACTTCATATTTCAGATCTGCCCTTATCTTCTTCACCTTTTCCGATATGACTATCGAGTCCTTTGCGTCGAGTATTAGGACAGTATTTCCATTAAAGTCCTTCGGGATCAAAATGGCGCGAGTGGACTGGACGAACTTCACAAACATTCTGGCCGTCATGTATGGATTGGCCAGCTCACCAAGATTAACACGAACTATCAATGAAACTCACAACTGAACAAGTATCATATTCTCGATCTAGTTATTCGTATCTATGCTCAGCTAGTCTCTCAAGGACGACCCATTATCAACGATTAAAGCCAGCTTCTTCGAAGCAATTGCAACAGAGTCT
Source organism: archaeon (assembly GCA_021792315.1). The sequence continues at coordinate 14,400 of JAJYUX010000005.1, read as the reverse complement.
AGTTTAGAAATGCCTCTTCATCTTGAAAAGAAAGCTATTCGCGTTCTTGGAATTGCTGAGAGTTTCAGGAAGGATCAGGAATTCTCAACGCTAGCCGGAGTGGTGATGAGAAGTGATCTAGTGATAGATGGCTTTGCAAACGGTCGACTACGCGTTTCCGGATCAGATGCAACAAGCTCCACAATCGAGCTCTTCGAGAGATTGCGAAGAAATGATGTAAATGCTGTTATGATTTCAGGTAGCGTCTTGAGTCTATACAATGTCCTCGACATCGACAAGATTCACAGAGAGCTCAAGGTCCCTGTTGTTGCTCTAAGCTTCAGCAAGTCGAGATCGAACTTGGCGAACAACATCAGAGCTAAATTCTCGGAAAGGGTGGCGCGAGAAAAGATCAGACTATTGGAAAAATTAGGGAGCTCTTTTAGGATCAAACTTGCTACTGGTTATGAAATCTATGTAAGGGGCGCTGGAATTGATGACAATGTCACGAAGAGGTTGCTAGACAGATTCACATTACAGGGGTCAGTACCCGAACCGATAAGAGTGGCAAGACTTCTGGCGAAATCTATTGCCATGCCGATCAAGTGATTATAATTTCTACGCAGACTTGGTACTCGTAATCAGCCCGGCCGGCGCCGTCTTGACTATTACTTCACCCTTCATCCATGGGTGATATGAGCAGGAGTAATTGTAAACACCGGGCACGGTGAAGGTGAAATTAATCGATAATGGAGTTTGGCCAGAACCAGGATAAAACACATTGTTGTAAGAGCTAGGATTGTCTGGGCCCCACGCTGAGAATCTCGAGTCAGGTGGGTTACCATCTGCAGTTACCGTGTGAACCGTCGAATCGTTGTTAACCCAGATTACTGTGGAATTATATCCGATGTAGACCGTGATAGCGTCCGGTTGAAAATAGAATGAAGTGGGTTTGCCAGTGCCCGCTGCCCCAGGAGGGATAGTTACAGTGACATTGAAGGGTGTAGTCGGGATTGATGCAACCGTTGTAGTTGTAGACGTCGGGGCGATAGTGGGGTAGTAAACAACCTGGTAGTACCCGAGGAATGATGCAGCAACAATCAAAATAAGAACAATGACAGGTCCTGCGGCTCGCAGAGTTTTCACTGGCGCTTTCGGAGCAGCTGGTCTTGACGGAGGTCTTGATGCCGGAGATGGAGTTGGCGACACTCCAGCAGGTTGAGTTTGTGGGGTTGCAGCAGCTGTCTGGGGTTTTATTGGAGCGCCAACCGCGGGTCTGGGTGTTCCAACTGGAGTTCCAACAACTGGTCTCTGTGAACTAGCGGAAGTGCCGACTGTAGGTTTCGACAAAGTTACGGAGGCCGCATTTTTTTGAGAGCCGATTGGAGTTCCAATCTGAGGGCGAGCCGTCGGCGTTTGCCCGATTGGTGTACCTACACGAGGAGCGACTTGTTTTGCCGGTTGATCAGTGGCCGGTTGAACCGTCTGCTGCTCTGGTTTCTTTTGTTCAGACTCTTTCTTTTCGACATCTTCCTGGCTATCGGACAAAAAGTTCAGACTACCTTAGTCGAAATCCAACCCTTGTGGATTCTATTTAAGTATTGAGCGTCAAAATTGAAACAAGAAACAACTCCAACGTTTCATTAATTCGAATGAATATCACCACTGAAGTATGCATTCAATATCAAGAATCGATCTGGAATGATTTTCAGGGTTAAGCGACCGATGGTCTTGGTACTCATACCAACTGACCAATAATGCTTAAATCAAGATCATAGAACGAACATCTCTGGATATTTTTGCCCGACCCCGAGGTATCTAGGCGAAATTTCATCAAAGGGCTCGCCGTACTCGGAGGTATAGTTGCTGTTGGGGAATTTGTCACGCTGGGGCCGTATCTGCAGGGTTCGGTTGGTCAGTCTAAGATTTCGACACAGGTGATCCAGGATGCAACAAACGGAAGCACACTTCACACTAGTGATATTTCTGAAAACAACTGGAAAACGTTTGTCTATCCTAGAACAGGAGACCCGAACATTGACAATGACACGTTCCGACAATGCGTGATTATACATCTGCCGAAGGGCTGGGTCGCCGGATCCTACGGCCAAGTCGATCCAATATCCGGGGACACATTTGTTGCATTAAGCAGGGTTTGCATACACCTTTGGTGTCTGTGGAGCTACGTACCGTCTGACGATCGAGGAATATGTCCATGCCATGGTAGCCAGTACATTCCTGGCGGTCCAGCCGGCTCTAAAGACGCATCGGAACCAGGTCTTGCGGTTGCGGGTCCTGCTTCTCTGCAAACACCGCCAAACAATATGCTTCCTGTGATTGAAATTTCGATCTCTTCTAGTGGCGTAATTTCTGCCACAGGTATTGTGGGTCAGCTGGGTTGGGGCCAAAAAGCGTAGGATTTTCGTATGAGTGGTAGGTAGAATTTGGCAACAACCGCTGCCGCAGAGTCGCAAACAAAGGAGAGAATCGGAATAGGGTATCTCCTAAAGAAACTCTATGATTGGGTCCTCGACAGACTGGATCGAACGGGTTGGCTGGCGTATAAGATAAACATCCCTAAAAGATTCACCAGTCCGCTGCCGTATCTCGGTTTTCTGACTTTCTTCAACTTCTTGATACTTGGCGCGACGGGTGCTCTCCTCCTGCTGTTCTACACGCCGACTTTGTCAGGTGCTTGGCAAAGTGTGCATCTGATCAACAACACTATTTCTTACGGTGTCATAATTCGAAACATTCACTACTACGCTTCAAATGCAATGGTATTCTTAGCTCTATCTCATATGTATTACAATTACTTCAGCGGTCGTTTTAAGATCAGGAATGAAATCATTTGGGTCACTGGTATAATCTTTGGAACGATCACGATTCTAGAGGCATTCACTGGGTACGATCTCATACTAAACACTAGGGCTGTTCTCGCTGTAAGCATCGGGGTCTCTCTAAACTACGCAACGCCCTCTTTCGGTCCACAGATAGTCCACTTGATTTTCGGTCGAGGCTTCCCCGATTTCATTCTAAGATTCTACGCACTTCACATATTCATAATTCCAATTATCATGATTATACTGATGCTTTTGCATTTCCCTAAGATCCTAACATTCGACTTGCCAGTGGTTTCTGCTGTGACGGGAGGAATACTTCTACTGGGAGGTTTGTATCCGGTATCTCTCGGGATTCAGTACACCCCTACTGCGAACGTAGGTTACACTCTTCCGGAATGGTATCTTACTAGCCTCTATGCCTTCCTCAGGACTTTCATGCCAAAATTCATTGCGGGCATATTGATACCCTCTCTTTTCATCCTGATGTTTCTGCTCATTCCTTTCGTGGATAAGAGCAAGAAGTTCTCATGGAAGGATCGACCGTTCTTTACGGCTCTCGGAATAGCGAGTCTTGGACAGATACTTCTTACTACATATTGGGGCTTTTACATCAACGAGGCTGCTCTAACTCCTACACAAGCTCTCTTCATTGACCCTGTGCAAATATTCGGTTCCATGCTTTTGGTCGCAGCTCTTTGTTATGTCGGAACATATGCCGTACTTCGGTATATGGCGTCGAAGTCAGGTGGACAGATGGCGAGGGGCAGAAAACCTCCACAAGAAGTGAACTTCCTGTCCTCTCAGTGGATATTGGTTATACTGGTTGTGATATTTGTTATCCAGGTTCTCCTAAATGGTCTGGCAGCAATTGATTCCATCCGGCACTTCCCGAATCTCACAATGTTCGACTTGGGCGGTGTCTTAGTTCTTTTCGCTTTGATGGTTCATCTTTACAGATACAGTAGACCATTGAGTCCCTAAAACGTCATCTCAATTAGAGACGAATTTGCTGGGTAGAGACTAACTGCGTCAGCCAGACTGCTGTATTGACAGCCCACTCTGCTTCCTGTTGGCTAATTGTTTGAGATTGCGCGCCCTTCAGGTGCAGAAGATTTAGCTGATAGATCGGCTGAGTGATATCAGATATGCCAGTAGCTTTTGATTGTACAAGGTATGCCATGTCGCTCACATTCATGTTGGAAACACTTACGCCATTGCTCACAAGCAGGGTCGCGAGGGATGTACCAACCGCGTTCACTGCAAGCTCGACAGATTTCGCAAAATCGTTGTTACTCAGTGATTCTTTCGCGGACGATATTATTTGTTCCGAGTTAACTGAAATCGGCGAGTGTTCTACCTTCGCTTGCGTAATTCCTTCTGGCGGAGGCGATTTGTTAAGTATGAGCACATAGACTACAGTAACAACCAATATGAGAGCAGCAGAAGCGATGAACCATTCAACAAGAGCGATTACACTGTTCGAAAAAAGAAGATAACTCGTCTGCGGAATCAACTTTTCACAGTCTCTGCTCTTCTTTAAAAGTGACCTGTTCACCACTGGGTAGCTCAGTTGGCGCAAGATCTTGGGGTAAAAGATTGATTAAGAAAAATATTGCTATTGCAGAGGCCGCGGAGATCGCGGCAAGCAAACCCCACTGAAAGACAGATTCCGAATAGAACGACATTCACACGAAAAGAAGCGTCATACCCTTAAAACCCATTCTACAAGGATTGGGGTTTGCAATGCTGGGCCTGCGAAACATCTTCAGTCTAAGATGGACTGTTGTGTTTTCAGTTGCAGTAAAGTTTACCATTTTCTTGGTCGGAATTGCCATCATCGGAATCACGTCGACCCGTACTGAACTCGCTTCCTGCGGATCCTCAGTCACAGGATTCCCTGTCTTCACCTCACCATTTGGGAATCTCGAAGCTTACACTGATTATCGAGATCTCTACCTGAAGTGTCTAGTCAATCCTTTCCTTGCGGGGAAGAGCGCCTATAACTTACCGATAGTATACAACTATCCGCCTCTTTTCCTATATACTCTGGCCGCTTTTGCCCTCGACACTTTAGCGTGGTCCCCTGCGTTAGCTCTTGTTTCATTTGATGCTCTCACAGTCATTCCAATCTATCTAATAGCCAGGGATTATCTGCTTTCAGGCAACAACAAAGCAGCTTTTGCAGTTGCGATGATTTGGGTCTTCAATCCGATCAACCTCTTCTACAACGACCTTATGTGGTTGAACCCTGGTCCTACCACTTTCTTCCTGATGCTTGGAATCTATCTTTTCCTCAAGCAGAGGTGGGGTCTTTCTGCGATAGTGTTGGCAATCTCCACTGGGTTCAAACAGACTGCTGTAATTCTGTTCCCGATTCTTGTGATGATAATGTGGAAAACAATCGGATTTACGAAGAAATCTATCGCTTTCATAACTCTCTACGTATCCTCGCTCGTCGTAATTTCTACTCCGTATATCTTCAACGACACTCAATCATACCTCTGGGCGCTGCAAATTCCAATACTGGGAAATCCGCCTGGAGCTGGCCCTTCAGCGCCGACCACTTTTCTTTACGATCTCTCCCAACCCACGCGATTGACGACATTTTTTGGGCTGATAAAATTCGTGAATCTACAGTCTTTCGCGGTTGCAACCTACTCTTATCTTAATTACATATTCATTGCATGTTATGTTGTACTCGTCCTCCATCTGTACTTCACAAAACGAAAACTGACCAACAACGACTATCTATTATATGTCTTGACAGGACTCTTACTCTTCTTCACATTTTTCGGAAGGGGAGTTTACAAGTATTATTTTGCAGGGATTACGCCTTTGGCGTTGCCATTCTTTTCAAGTAAGAGAAGGGCGATCATCTTCGAAGCCTTCAGTTTGATTCTATTGTTCATTCCAAGAGAGGTCACCCCATGGATGGCGTTGCTGCTGATCACTTTTGTTCCTTCACTAATTCAGGGTCAGATTCCCGAACCTAGTCGGGATTTCCTTGATAGTATAAATTGCTAATGTGAGCAATAGAGCTAATATTTCTTCCAATTAGTAAGGAAAGCAATGATGAATGAGTGTAAGATAAAGACTTGCCATTTTGGAACTGGTCAGTTTGGCCAATAATTCTCGCAAACATACGACGCACTAAGTTTTAGGACGATCTCGAAGGCATCTCTGAAAGTCATTATTCAAGGAAGAAACAAGACTCTGATTGGAGATTTCTACAAATCGGTTCTTCACTTAGAGTTTGTTGTGAAGGAAATTAAAATGATTTGAGGCAATCTTGAATTTTTCGCAGGTATCACTAATGAATCAGTAAGATTCTTTACTTTCAAGGCCAATAAATAAAAGCCTTAAATGCGAGGTAACGAGCCCTTTACAAGAAAATAATGAAGCTCAATAATTCTTCTAAAGCTCCATTAGTAATATTCGTTGCACTCGTTTTAGCAGTCAGTTCATTGATAGTGATTTCGCCACTCAGATCGGTGGCGGTGGCTCAACCATCAAAACCAAATCTGTCATCAATAACATATGTGGACTATGGTGGAAGTGACGCCTCTGGTGTCGCTGACCTTCAAGCGAATAAAATCGATCTCTATGATTTTGCTCTGACACCTTCAGCTGCACAGTCGGTAGGATCGTCATTCAACCAATATACGGCGCCCGCTTCAACTTATGGACTTTATGTGAATCCTCAAAACACCTCGGCTTCCGGAGCGTACAATCCGTTCTACTTCCAACAAGTCAGGTTTGCCCTAAACTACTTAATTGACAGGAGCTATTTTGGTCAGACGATAGAGGGAGGCAATTTCGTTCCGTGCATCTCAGCTGTTTGTGCTGAGCCGGATAGTGTTACGGTTGCTGGTGCGATGGCTGGCTTCTCTAACGTAACGTACAACTTCCAATTTGCAAACCAGACCATATTCAACACACTGATAGCTCAGAAAGGAGTTACCTACACCAATCACCAATACTCATACAATGGAAAGCCGATAGTTCTCCAGCTGTTTGAGAGGACCGACGATCCAATCAGATTGGCGTTCATGCAGTACTTGAATACTCAACTTCAGAATGTCGGCTTCCAGACGAAGCTAACACCTGGAACCCTATCTGATGCCTATACGGTTGTATTCGGTAGCGACCCGGTAAACGGAACTTTCGACATTTATCCGGCATCAAATGGACAGATCTGGGGCTACTATGATAGCAATGCAATCAACTTCTACTCTTGCTATTATGAGGATCTTCCAGCCTCGGACAGCTATGGTCCTAACTGGATAGGAAACTGGGACAACACGACAGAACAAGCACTCACTGTTCAGTACTTGAACCAAGCAGACAAAGCTGCAATCCCACTTCTTAACTCAAACTTCAGCACAATAGCACAAAGAGCCTCCTTGTTATCCAACCTCTCATACTATGGTGTACTAAGTTCAGTCTACATCATGCTGGGAACTTCGCTGGCTCCATATGCAGCTAGTAGCGCCGTCACAGGTGTCACTCCGAACTTCCTGCAAGACCCGTTCTCAAACTACCAAAATATAATGACAATGCAGGTGTCGGCCTCAGGATCTTCGGGAACAGCCGGTGCCTTGAAGATGGGTGTTAGACACATCACTAATGGCGCGGTTAACCCGATCGGAGGAGATGACGACTCGTACTCCGATAACATGCAGCAGGCTGGAGCGCTTCCATTATACGGATATGGACCCTCAACAGGATATCCGTATTCGACTGGAATGAGTTACGTCATCAAAGGTAATTCATTCGCTGGGAATATCTCAGTCCCAACCAGTGCAATCATGTTTGATGGAGCATCAAACCAGTGGGTACATGTGGCTTCGGGCACAACGGCTCAGGATGATGTTGTGGTGGATGTGGGTAATCTCTTGTCACACACCACTTGGGGCGATGGGCAGCCAGTGACTCTTGCCGACCTGCTGTATCAGTACGTGATGGCGGCCAGTGTGATATCAAAAGGTAACCCTGTTTATGACTCGGGTGGTGCTGAGAAGGGAATTTACAGCACTGAAATTTCGCAAGTTGCAGGAATTTCAGTAATCAATTCCACAGCTGTAGAGATCTATACAACAAACACATTCTTCCCTGACGCGAACATTGCGGCGATAGGTGCTATAACCGATGTCCTGTCACCTACAGGGTACGCAGGCTACACGAACGGCTTGGGAATGACTCCATGGCAAATGTACTACGCAATGAGCCAGGTTGTCATAAACAAACAGGCAGCATGGTCAACTGCTACTGCTACGGCAGACAAGCTTCCATGGCTGAGCCTGCTGAATCCCACTGATGTTGCAAACGTGAAAGCCGCACTGTCAGCTGCAGGTTCAACTATCCCACCAGCAATAACTCAACTTCAATCACTTACAGGACAGAATTGGGTAACCAGTTCCACAGCTTCGACAGGCTACCAAGCTGCAATCAACTTCATAAACACCAATGGCGTTGCAGTGATTAGTGATGGTCCGTTCTATATCTCGCAGTACTCTGCTTCAACCTCACCAGCATTCTTGGTAATGAAGCCTAACACTGGCTTCAATGCGGGTGGAATAGCCAATCCGAACCTATTCGCACAGTCAGTTGTTCTAACTGCGACTTCGACACCTCCGGCAGTGATTACTCCGGGTAGTACGTTCACTGTCACAGTGCTACAAACTCCAAACGGAGCTAAATCATCGACGTCCACACCAGCATCTGGGGCAAATGTCATTGTGCAACTAGTGGCCAACGGACAAGTGAAGTCAAGTCAAAACCTGACTACTAGTTCCAGCGGTACAGTCACGGTACAGATTCCTAGTACATTGGCTCCAGGAACATATCTTGTGAACATATACTCGCAGTCATCCACATCCAAGCTGGTCAACCCGGTAGTACAGTCGATAACAGTCACGTCAGCAACAGGTGGCTCTAGCACAACTTCAAGTTCGAGCAACACATCCTCATCTACGACATCGCCTTCATCGAACTACGCGTTAATAGCGGGCGTTGTTGTGGTTGTCATCATCATAGTAGGACTCGGTCTCTACATGATGAGACGAGGTAAGTCTCCCGCTGCTCCAACTTAGCAGCGAAACATGAATGGGAACGTTAGCACCGTTCCCAAAACACTTCTTTTTTGTTTGGCTTTTAGGGATGAAACTGGAAGATAAATATACGCTGGATCGCTGGGCTCTTATTGTGCCTAACTCTGCAAAAGTTTTACTTGTTGGAATAATAGTCTTGCTAGGTGGTCTATCCGCCGATCTGATCGGCCAGAAATATCAAACGCTGATAGTGCTCATATTATCACTTGGTCTCTCTGTGGCTGGAGCTATGCTAGCTGTTAGGGGTATGATTGAATTTTTGAGTGAACGACTTTCTAATAGAGCCAACAAGCAACGCGGTGAGTAAGCTGAATTTCCTTCAATTCCGGAACCTGTGTTCTACATCTGTCCATAACATACGGACATCGCGGATGAAACTTGCACCCTAGGGGATGTTCGGTGGAAATTGCAAGCTCTCCCTTCACGTTAACCTCTTTCAAGACGTCCCTTAATTCTGGTTTGATGTCAGGAGATGCTTGCAGTAGAGCTTTTGTGTATGGGTGTAGGGGATTTCCGACTATTTCTTGAGAAGAACTCATTTCAACTATATTGCCAAGATACATAACTACTATTCTGGCTGCTGCTATTCTAGCGACTGACATCTCATGAGTGATGAATAGAAATGCTGTTCCTCGCTCCTGTGATTCCTTCTTGATTATGTTCAGAATGTCACCCTTCAGAGAGGCGTCAAGCATCGAAACTGGTTCATCGGCAACTATGACTGCTGGATCAAATAGAAGTACCCTTGCGATTCCGAGCCTCTGTCTCTGGCCGCCTGAAAGCTGGAACACGTAGTTTGAAAGTAGCTGCTCAGGCAAGCCGACCCTTTTGAAAACATCCTTGATCTTCTGAGAAATTTCGTTTTGATTCCTGACACCTTGCGACTGCAGTGGAATCCTCAATGTGTCGTATACGCGCATATTGGGGTCGATCGAGGAAAAAGGATCTTGGAAGATGATCTGCAATCTCTTCCTCAAAGTTTTCCATGCACTTCCTCTGGCTTTACCTACGTCTCTGGCAGCTCCGTTTTCAAATAGGGTCACGGTTCCAGAAGTGGGTTTATTGAGGCCGATAGCTGCCCTTCCCAATGTTGTCTTTCCTGACCCACTCTCTCCAACCAACGCGACGACCTCGCCTCTTTCGATATCCAGAGAGATACCGTCAACTGCTCTAACTACAGTCTCCTTTTCCAAGAATCTCTTCTTGGAGAAGAAGACTCGAAGATCTCCTATCTTTAGAACCAAATAGTCAGTAGAGCCAACAGGCAACATTTTCTCCTCCAACTTGTCGTAGCTTGGGATACTCTTTCTTGCAAACAGGCATGACAAACTGACACCGTGGCGAAAAAGGGCACCCTGGTGGCAGACTAGCTAGATCCGGCATAAATCCCGGTATGCCCTTTATCTCCGTGCTCCTCAGGGTAGGCGTTGAATCCACTAGGCCCTGGCTGTATGGGTGCTTGGGCTTTGGAAAGAATTCCTTGGAATCTGCTTCATCAACAACCTTGCCTGCATACATGATATACAGCCTATCAACGGCTTCGGAGATCAGGGCGAGGTCATGCGTAATCAAGAGGATGGAGATTCCGAGATCCTTCCTTAGTGACTTAAGCAAATTGAGTATGTTAGCTTGAGTAATGACATCGAGCGCTGTCGTCGGCTCGTCTGCAACGAGTATCTCAGGTTCCAGCGCGAGAGCCATTGCTATGAATGCCCTCTGTTTCTGGCCTCCTGAGAGCTCGTGAGGATATCTACGTGCAATTGACTCGTCAAGATCGACCATTCCGAGCAGCTTGCGTACAGCTTCGTCGGTTCCCTCACGCGCGTGTATGTTGAAGACCTCTTTGATCTGGGATCCCACAGTGAAAACAGGAGTGAAACCATTCATTGAGCCCTGAAAGACCATAGCCATTTTTTCCCACCTGTATTTCTCTCTGAACTCCTCCTCTGGCACCTTGAGGATGTCAGTGCCGTGATAAAGAATCTCTCCTCCGACTATTCTTCCGGGCGGGGCCATCAGCCGCAGCATTCCTATAGCAAATGTGCTCTTGCCAGAACCACTTTCTCCGGCAAGACCAACGATTTCCTTGCTATCCAGATCGATATCAACGTCATCGACTGCCTTGATTTGGCCCCTTGGTGATGAATAGAAGACGCTGAATCTTTTCGCTTCGAGTAGAATGTCTTTCTTCCTCCAAGTATTTCCTATTTCGCGCTAACCTTTGGAGCCACAATCTTGTCGAGCGCAAAGCCAACTAGGACGAAGGGGATTGCCGCAACGACGATCATCAAACCAGGAAAGAGCACCCACCACCACCATCCGAATTCCGCGGCTTGTTGGACGAAAGCGTCATCCAGCAATCCACCCCATGTTACTATATTCGGTGGTTGGATGCCGATGAATGCAAGAGTCTGTGCTAAGAGTATTCCCGCAGGTATTCCGAGAGCTGTGTAGGCGATGGAAACAGGTGTAAGTCTCGGCATGAAGTGAGTGAAAAACGTTCGAATAGAAGATATCCCCATAGCTTTGTCAGCTTCAACATAAGTTTGGGATCTCACCGAGAGGGCGACGGATCTTGCGATTATAGCGTAAAACGGCCAAGAAAGCGCTGCTATTAACAAGGCTTCAAGAACAAGGGACAAGGTAACGCTGTAGGATAAAGCAATAAGAAAAGGAAGGGCCGGGAGGGCAAGAAAAACAAGAGTTCCCCACTGCATTACTCCATCTTTAGTACCACCAACGAAACCAGAAATTCCTCCGAATATTACTCCGAACAATACAGCAATGATTGAGGTGAGGGCGCCTAATTCGAGTGCCCAAGGTAGTCCCAAAAGAATACCCAGTTGGATTGGTCTTCCGTAGAGATCAGTTCCCATGGCCCCATACGACTTCCCATTGACTGAAAGGTACGTACTCGGTGAAATAGTCACTGGAGACTGGCTGAGGAAATTAACTCGCACATGATAGGTTCCGGTCAATACTGGTCCATTCAAAATGTTCGGCCCATCCTGAGCAAAGAGGGCTGCCATTTCTTCTGGTAGAGTCACAGTAGACAGAGTTGCCCCTGTCTGAGAAGACAAGAACTGTCGTATCCAAGGCATTACAGACGGTGAAGCTGCAGAATATTGGAGCTCTGAGTTAGGGTTGCCGATTGAAATCTGAATTGAATTTCCATCAGGTTTGGTCCATGTAATGAATGCTCCGACGATACTTCCATTGAAATCGGGCGTGAATATCAGGTTGCTTGCTGCTTTCGGAGAGGACCAAGAGAAGCTGTATTCATTGCTATAGTTATAGAACGACCCGGACTGAGTGAACGTACTCCACTGCTGGTCCTCAAAGACTATCGTAGGTGGGTAACTAGAACTGAAGATACCCAGCCATGATGGAGGGCTATTGGGGGGATAGGCCTGCCATGTTTTTGGATTGTTCCACGTATTTCCAATGCTCGAAGGATAAGCCGCCAAAACATAGAGCGAAATTATCAACAAGACCATTAGCATGATCAATCCGGCCATTCCGGACTTGGACTTTGAGAATTCCCTCAAGTAGGAACGGAAATTGCTCTGGCTGCTCATTCGTTTCTATCCTGCCTTAATTCTAGGATCGAGAATACCGTACATCAATTCCCCTATGTAGAGACCGAGTAGGAGGATCAATGTTAGTACGAAAGTCGAAGCGATTATAATGGGAAGGTCGTTCGAAAGAATCGCGTTGTAAGTGAGAAGTCCAAGCCCTGGCCACCACCGAATGATCCAGCCACAGCCAGTATTGACTGGGTTGCGATGCTAGGAGATACTGTCCTGAGTACGTGTGAGAAGAGGACTCTTTGGTTCGAAATACCCCTGGCTTTGGCAGTGAGAACAAAATCCTCGCCCATGGTGGTGACCACCAGACTTCTTATGACGTAACCGAACCCGCCGACATTGACTACGAAGAACGCCAAAAGCGGCAGAGTCAAATGATAAATGAAGTCTCCAAATCTGCCCAGCAGACTTGTAGGAGGAGGTACGGATATGATGCCTCCGGAGGGGAAAAGATTCAATGAATAGGCGAAAAAAGCTATGAACAAGAATCCTACCCACCAAGTTGGTAGACTAGAGTGGAACACTCCGATGAAGGGGATAGCTCTGTCAAGGATCCCTCCTGCTGATTTTGCAGCCAGAAGTCCAATGATACTCCCTACGGCAACGACCAGCAGAGTGCCTGTTGTAAAAAGAAGAATTGTGTTCGGCAAGTACGCTATAATTATCTTCGAAACAAGGTTTGATCCGTCAGGGGCTAACAGGAAGTAGGAGTTTCCGAATTGAAACGTGAACAAGTGATATACTTGATATACAAACTTCACCGGAAGAGGCTGATTAAAACCAAACTGAGCCAGAAAAGATGCCTTGAAGGCAGCGGCCTGGGCCTGAATCTGTGCCTGTGTTAGTGCGCCGTGAGCGTTCTTAGCCAGCGATTGAGTGAACAACTGAGTTTCGTAGGCCGCCTGGGATGTAATAACGTGTTGCAAACTCGGATAGATGCCTATGTAGAGAATAGATACTGTGGCAACCAGCGCTGTCGCGTAGGATATTGTTTTTAAGATCACGAATCTGCTGTATCCCAATACTCTATCCGTGCCCTTTGAACGATCTTACCATTATTAGTCATGTGCCACCTTTAACTTTTGTGTCAGAATATCCAAATCGTTAGACTATTTTCAATATTGTAACACTGCGCAGATCTCTGATCCTTCAACAAGTATGGCTTGTGACCAGATGACTCGTCATCAAATACCGAGCGTAATTTCATGTCGTTCATTTGGGTAAAAACCTTAATTCGCGACAGTATTCAGTACTTTTGAAATTCAGGATCAAACAACAATGAAACTCAGAGAGTATTCTCTTACCGACAGCTAAGTGATTTTCTTTACAAGAGTTCCAACTCGAATCAAGAAGGCCACAATAGAAGCCCTCTAACCAACGGAAGACTAGCACATATGAGAGAACCATGCGATATAGAAGTCATAGGCACCCAATTAGATTGGAGGAATTTTGAGATATTCGTGGAGTCTGCATTTTCCTCTTTTGGCTTTCAAACAACCAGGAACGTGAGATTGCGCAAACCACCAACGGAGATCGATCTTGTCGCGACCAGGAATGGACTTTGTTTTGCGGTTGATTGCAAACACTGGAAGAGGACTGCTGGACACGGAGCTATGTTGCGAATTAGCTCGCGTCAGATAATTAGGGCAAAGCGACTGCTGGCAGAGAGAAATCACAATGAGATAATTCCGATTATCGTAACATTGCATGACGAGTCACTACAAATATTGGAAAATGGCGTTCCTATTGTTCCTATCCATTCAATTTCCAGCTTCCTTCTCGAATGGGAAATCGAGCGCAACAGAATTACAATTCTTTCAAATAGAGAAGAAAGAGCCAAACAGTCTCGACTACGTTAGATCGTGGTCCAAACATAACTAC